>DAOLNV010000007.1:0-41567 GCA_035416745.1 Candidatus Hydrogenedentota bacterium
GACCGTTCCTCCCTGTTTTGCCATGACCCCGCAGACCTTGCTTCTCCCAGAGGAAATTGTGAAAAAAGACGCCGAAAACTGATCCAAACGCCATAGGGAGATTGAGTAATGAAAGCCTTTGCAGTGATTGCGCTTTTGGCCGCTCTGCCCGCGTGGGCGTACGAACTTAGCGAATTGCCCAACCTGGACGTTCCCCGTATCCGGGCTGAAAACGCGCTGTGGGTCGAGAATCCGCTTGAAGAACAACTCGTATCGGCCAAGACCGTTGTGGTCGCCCGTCTCGAGGGGCCGGGCCGCATCGAGATGATGCATTTCGCGATGCCGGGCGCGCTCAAACTGGGCCGGGAAGCCATCCTCCGGATTTATTGGGATGATGCGGAGGAGCCGAGCGTGAACTGCCCTCTCGTGGACTTCTTTTGCGACCCGGCCGGGCAGTTCGAGTCGGTCGAAACGGTGGTTCTCAACAAGCGCCGGGGCTTCAACTGCTATTTTCCCATGCCGTACCGAAAGTCGGCGCGGGTCGAGGTAGCGTACGATGGAGAGCTTCCACCGGGGCAAGAACTACAGTCCAAGATGCCGTGCTACTCGTACGTGATGTACCGGACACTTGAGAGTCTGCCGCTCTCGACCGGGTATTTCCACGCCAACTGGCATCAGGAATCCCTGCCGCTCGGGCGGGCGGAGTATATCGCGCTCGACACGCAGGGCAAAGGGAAGTTCATCGGCTGGAGCGTCACCATTCGCAAACCCGGCGCTCCCGCCTATATGGTCGATATGAACGAGATGTTCTACGTGGACGGCGAGGGGACGCCCTCCGTCGAGTTTCAAGGCATCGAGGATGCCTTCGGCTTCAGCTGGGGGTTCCCCGAGACCGAAAGCGAATTCCTCGTCAGCGGGTACCGCAAGTACTTCCAGGGCGCGGCAGCTTACAAGTTCTTCTTGAATGACGCGATCCCTTTCGAGCAGTCGTTGCGCGTAACCATCGACTTCGCGAAGAACGAAAACGAAACGGTGAAGGCCATGGTCGGCGATGAGGGGTACTATCACGAGCTGTCGAGCGTCTGTTATTGGTACCAGGCGCCGGCGTCCCCGGTCTCAGCTCTGCCTTCTCTCGAAGACCGGCAGCCCGCGCCCGACGACAATCCCGCGTGGCCGCACGAGGAGGTCTTGCCAAGTGCGGAAGAATTGCGCAGCCAGGGGACGAAGTTCTACATGCTCTGCGGCAGGCCCGAGAAAGAGGTCATCCATGCCGAAGAGGGATACGCCCTTGGAAAAGTCGACGGATATTCGTATGCGGGGTGGCCGGGACGTGTCTATCACACACGGGCAAGCCAACGTGTGCTCGCAATCGAACTCGAGGTCCCGCCCTCCAGCCAGGGCATATTGCGGCTCTACATCGCCGATCCCGACCACTTCATGGGAGGCAGAAAACAGGAAATCCGTGTAGGCGGCAAGAGCGTCGGGGTATTCGATGATTTCCAGGAAGGAAAATGGATTGAGACGCCCGTTGACGCCACAATGACTCAGGGAGGAACCATTCGCATCGAGGCCGAAAACCTGCGTACGCAAGGCAACGCGGTCATCTCCATCGTCGAATGGCGTGAACAATAGCCCGCACAACCGAGAAAAGCGTCGATCACGGTCACGAGTTCAGTCAGCCGGGCGCTCGACTTTCAGCGTGACTATTTCGAACGGAAGAATGGTGATGGGGCGAGCGGCTTCCTCGATTGCCGCCCCGTCGAGATCGGCTATCCATGCCTGGAGCGGCGCGCCATTAGACGTGTTCAACGTAACCTGTTCAGGCCGCCCTGATGCGCCGAACAGGCGCAATAGCCACGCGCTCTCGTTCGGTATCGGTTTGAGTGCGGTGACGACAATGCCCGGCGGAAGCGCGCCTATCGGAGACGCGAGAAGCGGGGCATCCTCTTCGACCGGAACGGCGAGCAACGGTTGGCTTCTCTCGATACCGAACCGCGCGGCTGTCCCGGCGTCGAAACGTCGATGCGGTTGCACGGAATAGCGGAACAGGATCGCTCCTTCTTGATCATGCCGGTAGTTCGTGGTCCAGTAGTTGTTCATCACATACGAATAGAATGTTGTGGTCTGCTCGATGGAGTCGCGCCACACGCCCTGCGCGAAGGGATCGGCGGGTTGGGGACTCATCATTCCCACTTCAATGACGGGGGCGTCCATGCTGGCCCACGTGATCCCGTAGTCCTGGTTCGAAATGTCCACCCAGCGCTGGACACTTAACCAGTTCTTGCACGACCCGGGAAGCTGGTCGATTTCGGGGCGCACAACCGACCACGGCATATCGATATGCATCACGCCATCCGGGACACCAAACGCAAAACCAAAGTGAAATCCTTCCTTCTGAGGCTCGGGCTTCAGCAGGTTCTCGAGCGGAATAGCCTTCTTGTCGGCCAGATTGAAGATATCGACGCGGTTCAGCCCGTCGATCACGCGCACCTCGCGAAGGAGACGGTTACATCCCGGCGCATCCGACTCGGCGGCGATGGATGCTACGAGCGGCCCGCGATCCTTGATGGTGACTGTCACCGGCCCATTCGAGACGGCATTTTCCGGATTGAACCCCGCGATATAGTGGTAACTGTTGATGCCGGCGCTTTCGCTCTCGGCGAGATCGACGTCCAGGACGTTCCACCGCAATTGGCGAATGGCGCCGGTCGTTTCGTCCAGCGCCACCTGAACAAGGCCGTTGGTCAATGTGGCGCCCTCGGCCCAGGCCGCTCCTGAAGCGCGTGCCGTTCCCGGCTCGAAGATCAAACGCAGTGTGCCAAAGGGGGGCACGTTCTGTACTATAACGGCCAATTCACCGGCGGCCAGACGTTGCGCGGGAAGCTCGTTGCCATCGATATCGTGAACAGAGTCTCCCCGAACGGGAAAATCCTTGGGCAGTATGAGCAGGTCCGAGCGCGGCCATGAACACGTATTCACGACATCCACAGCGGCGATGGGCGCGGATAAAGCCCGCCGTTCCGCCAGTGCCTTTTCCAGAAGCGCGTGCGATTGGGTCTCGGCATCCAGTGCGAACGCCTGTTTGATGCGCCACTGGGCATCGTATTCTTCCGTGCCGGGAGAGAAGGAACTGCTCGAGCCGATATAGCTGCGTGCGCCCCAGGTGTGCTCATCGTACAGAATAACGTTTCGCCACGCGTCCCGGAATTCTTCTTTCGGGAACGGGCCTGCGTTGAAAAGGGCCCAAAGCGTTTCGGCCTGGACGAGGCGTTCCGCGGCAGCTCTGTTGATGGCTGTTTCGCGTGCCGACGAACACGCTCCGTCCTCCCAATAAGGAGAGAAGTCCCCTCTGGCCGAGGGGATACTTTCTCCATAACGGTTCTCGAATGCGCGAAACAGCTCGGCCGTTGTGGCAATGACCAGCTTCGGAGATGCGTACCGTGCGTTCCAATCGTTCACGAATGCAGAGAGAGCCGGGTCTGGGCCCTGGTTATCTCCTTTGCACTGGCGATAGTAGAGGATGTCGTATGGATACGCAGAGATTTGACGTTCGGAGTCCTTCAGAAACGCAAAGAGTTCTTCCTGGTTATTGAATATGGGCTGGTATGCGTTATCCGTCTGCCAGCACAGAACTTTGTATTTCCCGCAAGGTGACACCCACCAGAAGGGGCGGTTGTCCCATGCTTCGCGCGCATGCCCCGTGCGGTGACCGATATTCGGTCCGAGCGAAAGGTATTTCACGCCGCTCTGTGCCAACACAGGAACTGCCCCCCAGGTCAAGCCGGGACAGTCCGTGACCATGGCCGATTCTATGGAAACACCGAGGGCCTTTCTCATTTCGCGGGCGAATGCAAGCAGTTGCACGAGTTCCTCGGGACGGCAAAGGCCGGCAAGTTCGTGGCAGTAGAACGCGTCCAGCCCGATCTGTCCGCGTTTGACGGCGTCGATGAACACGGCGCGGCTCTCGGGGGAGGCTTGTTTAAGATAGCCTTCCACGGGCCAAAGCACTTCGACATTCCATTTGAATTGGGCCTTGGCAGGCAGGTTCTCGGCCTGTTGTGCGGCGGCGACGGCTTGTTCGATGAACGCCCACTGGTCCTTTTCGACCTTTGTCTGGATGTCGGTGTAGCCGATGTCGACATGCGAGTGGGGGAGCAGGTAGATCTCGAGCATGCGGGCCGGTCTCAACGTCACGGATTCCTCTGCAACTACGCCATCGGGAGTGCTGAATGTCAAGAGGAGATGCTGCTCGGCCCCGGATGCGGCCACCAGGAATTCGGCGTCAGTCGTACCGGCATCGATGGTCTGCTTCCCGATCTCGCGGCCCGCAACAGAAAGGGAGAGGTCGGCCGGCGGGCCGAAGTGACGAATCGTGGCCGATACCGGCCGGAATAAGGCGTCTTGCTGCTCTATGAGGAGATGAGGTGTGGCCTCGCAATCGGAAAGAAATGTCCCGGCAACGGCTTCGAGGGCAGCCCCTGCCGGCGCTTCGAGCCCAAGCCAATCGTAGAGGATCATGCTCCCGGAGAGCGTCGTGATTCTGATTTGGTTTCGACCGGGTTTGAGGAGGCCCGCATCAAAAGGAACGCTGAAGCAGTGTTCCTGGCCCTTGGCGGGTTCTCCGTAGTAGGCGGAATCATCGCCGCCGAGCGGCATCTGTTGCCGGAACCTGGAGTCGTTGATCGCAATCTCCAGTTCGGGGGGCTGTTCGTAATGGGTATTGATGAGGTCCACCTGCAGGCGGCATTCCCCGGCCAGACTGTTCGGGCTCAGGCCGAAGACGATGGTGAAGGTGTGCGGCCTGCTCCCGAAAGCGAGGTCGGCCGGTCCGGGCTGGAAATACGGCCAATCGTGCTTTGTTTCAGACTGGCCTACCACAAAGAAGCCATCCCGCTCGTACCGGGAGTAATCCGCTGGGGACAACGCAAACTCGGAATTGTCGTTGTCGCGAACGCCGATTTGCCACAGGAAACCTGTATCTGGGGCGCTAGCTTCGGCATTCTCCGCCGCCGGAGCCGAGAAGCACGCCACGAACCACGCGGTCACAAACAGTTTCGGCAGGAGAATTCGTGTCATGGCTCGCAACTCCCTCAATCTCCGGTCCTGTTGCTTAGGCGATGCCCTCCGTGCCGGTGCATACGTGTTCGGAGCAGCCGAAGGCATCGCTTTCGTTTCTCCTAATCTAATCGAAGCGTTAGCGGCAACTCCGTAACCGTTTGTGACGCTGCGCAATCTCCCGCCACGATGGGCATCAGCCTTCTATCTGCTCGAGGAGCCAGCGGCAATTGACCACTTTCTCCACGAGATCCAGCGGGAGATAGAAGTACTGGCACGAAGGTTCGAAACCGATTCGTGAATCTTCCCGGGTGATTGTGAAGAGCTGGCGGGCGAGGGCGAGCTCGGATTCCAGACACCGCCTGAGCTCGGCCCTGTGCCGGTCCCGCTGCTCGGGAGTCAATGCCTCCCGCGGGCCAGCCAGCGCGTCGCGTGCTATCACATACCGGGATTGGTTAGCCACCGCCTGAAAATGGATTGCGGCGGCTCGGGCCAGACGAAGGTCTCCCTGCGCTTCGGCACGCAAGTCTTGGGGAGTCTTCTGCACTGCGGCTTCGAGTTCCGCGATGCCGAGCTGCCAGCCCTGTGCGACTTTCTCGAACTGCGCGGCGAAGATCTCTGGCGGATATGGGCCGCGCCACCCGTTCAGATCGTCGTAGGGGAAACCCCACATCGTCGCGCTGTAACCGGTCTTTGTTGGATAAATGGGATTGGCGGGGCCGCACTGGACGGGGCAGGTGTACACAACGCTGATATGAAACGGGTACTCGCGAAAAGCTTCGCTCATCAGGGTCCATGCCTTGCGGGCATGGGGCGCGCCTTCGGAGCCAAACCGCTCCGCGGCCAATCCATCCAGCACGGAATCGGCGCTCGGGGCAGGGGTGAGGCTCAACCGGTGCGCGAGCTGGAAATTGGGGGAGGGGAAGCCGCCCATGGTCCAGCCAATGAGCATAGCGTCCAGTTGGGCGGCCTGCCGCAAGTTGGTGCAATGCTCCGCGATCAAATCCATTACCGGAAGATAAGGGATCGTGGCGATTTCGCAGGTGTTGTTGAACTGGATCTCCGTGCCCGTCTTCAATCCTGTTTCGCGCGCCACTTTCCATTGGGCAAGCGAACGCGGACCAGGACCCACTGATGAGATCGAGTATTCGCCTACCGTAGACTTGATACCGCCCCGCTCGATCGGCAAGTGCCACTCGCTCACGGACATCAGATACACGGATTTGGGCAGGCGGGCGATGATGTCGGGCGCGTCGCCGTGGCCGCGCCAGCCCCAGTCGGAGATCAAGACCGCGGCATTCGGGTTGCCCCGGTGCACGCCCTCCTCGATGACGCTGACGACTTCGGCAAGGATGTCGCCATCGCTGCGTGTTTTGCACCGTTCACATGACGTCCAGGCGCCGTGGGATGCGCAGTTGGTGAGGTTTTCCGATGCCGTGATCGCATACACGCCAGCCAATTCCGGCACTTCCCGGAAAACGTAGGCCAGAGCTTCGCTCATCCAGGTGCGGATAGCGGGCTGCGAGGTGCAGAGGGCGGTCAAGTCTCCTTCCTGAACGCCCGCCATGTCGGGATGGCCCTTGAAGAACGAGCTGGGCATGGCCCGTGGCTCGTTGATGTAAAGGTAGATGCCAATGCCGAACGTTTTCGCGCGCTGCACCAGTTCTCTGAGGTTTGCCAGGCGTTTTTCGTGGTCAGCGCCAAACTCCGGAAATGCGCCGCCTCCCGGCGCCAGATCTCTCAGGAGACCCTGAAGCCAGACGCCGTTGATCCCGGCTTCCGACAGGCGCGCCAGCAGTCCGTCGGGGTAGGGGTTCAGTTCGGGGGTCAGCAGGGGATCGCCATATACGGCAACGTACGAATAGACCAGCCGCCGGGGATCAGTCGTGATGCTTACGGACGCCGGCGGGGTGTAGGAGGGGGGAAGCTCCCTGAGCTGCCGGACGAAATCGAAGCGAGGCGCTTCCGGAGCGCTGATTTCGCTGCCGAACACTTCTTCGACCACGCCGCGGATCGCGGCTGCCCTCGACTTTGCCGCCTCGCTCGGCGTCTCGTAGTGAATCGGGTCACACTTGGGTTTGAGGCGGCCCAGCTTGATCCATAGGAAGTCCTCCTCACGCAACGTGAACGCCAGGCGCTCGGGAGACATCTCGACAAGCTGAAGCAGTTGCTCATATGGCAGAAGATGCCAGTTTCGGCGGATCAGGGTAGCGTATCCCCGCTTCTTCAGGTCAGGCGATACCGCCGGTTCGGCGGGGAGCCCCATCGATGTCGCCACCGCCGTGACCTGCTCGACCGACGCGCCGAGAATATCCGCCAGCTTCGCCGGCTCGACAGCATTCCAGTTGCGCCATATGAACTCATGCAATCGGTCCGGGAAATGGCCGATGGAGACTGGCTGGGGGGCATCGCCATATGGCAGCACGGTCTCTTCCGCGGATGCCTTGGCCGCACAAGGTATTAGAAAAACGCATGTCCAGGTGAGAGAAGAAAGAATTCGCGACATCGTCAAGACCTCCATCGCCAGATTGTCAGCCAATTGCACAAACAGGGAGGTTACGGGCGCCCGTTGCCCACGCCTCACGCATCTTGGTAGTTGGCCGGTAAAGACCAACGGGAGCGTGCACTATGCAAGAAACAACGGGCTGATTCAATCATGCCAGGGCGGGGATCCGGGTCCGGGACCGATTCCCGAAGAGCCGTCAGGTCTCCCCCTACTTCCTTGCCTCATTTTCATCCATGCGCTTGGCCGTGACGCGTTTCTGCACCCTGATGAGGTTATATCCGGTTGCTTTGAAACCTTCGTCGCATACAGCGAGGGCTTTTTCATACTGGCCGAGTTCTGTCAGGCTCTTCGCAAGAAAGAGATACGACTCCGCGAACAATTGTTCCTGGTACTCGTCAAGATTGCCGTGAGCCTTTTCGACACGCGCTTTTTCGTCTTTGCCGCAACGGATGGCCTCCTCGAGAACCGACGCGGCCTTTTGATAGGCTTGTTCAGGAGTCATGCCAAGCCGGTCGTGATAGTCGAAGAGATGCCTGCCCAACGCGGCACGGATCTCGAATGTCCATGGGTTCGCTTTGACGCCGGCCTCGAGCAACTCCAGGGCCTTCTGTGGTTCACCGGCGAAATCCGCCATGATGAACCCTCCCAGCGTATAAAGGCGTTCGAGGTTGGGATTGAGCTTCAATGTCAGCTGGTACCAGGGGATGAGTTCGGTGGGGTTGCTGTGGCCATGGATTTCCATGCTGGGCGTAATCATTCGATGAAGACGCCCAACGGGCCCCCGCCAGTCTGTTTCGTCACTCAAGGCGACAGGCACGCCGCACTTGTGACTCAAGCCCGTGGCTACGTCCGTTGCCTCATGGGCATGAAGCCCCCGCGCTTCTTCGGCTTCGGTAGGTATTCGCAGAGCCACACCGTTGTGTAGATATTCGAGGGTCTTCATCCAGATAAGGCTGTGCGCGGTGAACTGAATTTGCCCCATCAAACTCAGCGCGATGGACTCTCTCGCGGCATCCATTTCCTCCGCGGTGAATTGAGTGTGCACCTCTTCGACCTGCGCATTGTACAGCCGGACAAAGAGTCCGCAGAGGGCAAAGCCGGGGATAAGCAACAAGGGAAACAGCTTTGACCACATATCAGCACTCCCGGAATCCTGGAATATGCGTCACAGGGCGATACGCCGAAAACGCCACGACCCAAGGCCGATGAAGATGGCCGCGTACAGCACCGCATACGCCGTCAGCGCCGCCAGGGCCCCGGCGGGAATTGACGGCCATTCATGAATCACTTTCTTTGAAAGGTCAAAGAGCTCCAGATGAGGCGCCACCCAGTAAACCCCCTCTGCAACCCGGCGGGCCGTCCCCTGCAACTCGTCGTGCACCGCGAGGATCGTGTTCGCGAAGGTGCTCATGGCCAGGCAGAGCAAGAGCGAGATGGTTACGTTTGCGCCGTGAGTAAGGAAGAGGGACAGGGTTATAACAACAGCGGCAATCAGCCACATCGAGAGTATCCGCAAATACAGGGCCTGAAAGAAGATCGCTCCCGGGGAAATTCCGAATGCCAGGAAGAGGAGCTGTAATTCCGCCCAAAACAGAACAACAACGGCTGAACTCATCAACCCAACGCCGAGGTACTTGCCCAGGAAGACGGTTGTCCGGTTGACAGGCTTGGCGAGAAGCGGATAGAGCGTGCGGTTGGCGATTTCGACCGGAAGCTGGCGCGCCGCCGCGACAACGCATATGACGATGCATAGGATATTGGTTACCGTCAAGGCAACGTCCTTGACGAATTTTTCGAGCCCCTCGATGCCGAACTGGTTGAACAGGCCCGCGCCGAGCACGATGGCAAACCCCAGAATGAGCACGACGTATGGGTCTTTTCGGCGGACAGATTCGAGAATGGTGGCCTGCGCGATGCCAAGCAGTTTTTCCATCGTCTTTCTCCCTTGCGCGGAGCGCCCGGCCACGAGCGTTACGTCGTCTTATGCCCGAGTTTCCGGACGAAGTAGTCCTCAAGCGAGGGCGGCTCCTCTCGCACGTCAAGGATCCTGGCGCCATGGGCCTCCAGGCGCGCGCGAAGGTCCTGGGCGGCTTCCCAGCTATCGGCCGCGTAGACCTGCTCGCCGTCTCCGGACGCCCGGACGATCACGCTGCCGGGCAGCTCGCCGGGCGAGCCGGTGAGTTGCGCACGTACGACTATGGACTTCGACGAGGCCAGCATATGACCGAGTTCGTCTTCTTCAATGACCTTGCCCTCATCAAGAAGGACGATGCGATCGCACAACAAGGCCACTTCCGTCAATTCATGAGAGGAAAAGAACACGGTTTTGCCCCGAGACTTGAAATCCATGAGAATCGCCCGGACATCGTGCCGCGCCACGGGGTCCAGACCGGAAGTCACCTCGTCCAGAATCAGAAGTTCCGGTTCGCCCATTATGGCTTGGGCGATTCCTACGCGCTGCAACATACCCTTCGAGAATCCGCTGAGCCGTTCGCGCTCGCGGCCGGCCAAGCCGACCTTTTCCATGAGCTGGCTGATATTCTGCTCCCGGTCGCGGCGCGGCATGCCGGCGAGTTTTGCGTACAGGCGCAGGGCCTCGCGCGCGGTCAGAAAGGGATAGTAAACGGCCACTTCCGGGAGATATCCAACGCGGCGCCGGGCTCCAATAGAGCCGGCGGCTTCGCCAAATACGCTGACTTGGCCCCGGTCAGGCTTTAGGAATCCCATCAGCACCTTGATGGTTGTCGTCTTGCCCGCGCCGTTGGGTCCGATAAAGCCCACGACCTCCCCCTGTCTTACTAACAGATCGAGCTTATCAACGGCGGTCACAGACCGTCCCAAGGGTGTTTTGAACTCCACGTGAAGGTCTTCTATCGCGATTACCGGCACTCTGTCGCGAGTCATGGTCTGCCCCTCTCGCCCAAGGCCATGTCCTGTCAGAACCTGCGTTCTGGAAAGACACCCTCCGCAATCGCCATGATACGGGACAAGGCTGGCGCACCCGTCCTAGACGGCGGAGAGCGCCTGGTCCAGGTCTTCCAGGATCCGTTCAACCGGTTCGATCCCCAGGGACAGGCGCACCGTATTCTCGCGCACGCCGAAAATGGTTCGTCTTTCCGGGGGAAGGTACAGCATCGTTGTCAAGACGGGAATGCAGATGAGAGACTCCGTTGCGCCGAGGCTTACCGCGTGATAGATCACCTTGAGCCGGTTGATGAACTCCTTGGCATCGTCCTGGCTGCTGCCTACGTCGAAGGCCATCATGCCCCCGAAGCCGCGCACCATCTGTCTCTTTGCGATCTCGTGGTCGGGACAACTGGGCAGACCCGGATAGGAGAGGCGCGATATCTTCGGCTGTGTTGCGAGAAACTCGGCGGCCTTCTGGGCGTTGTGCGCCATGGTTGCTGCGCGCAGCTCGAACGTCTTCAGTCCGCGGCTCAGCAGAAACGCGCTATAAGCGTCAAGGGTGGTTCCGATGGCCTGGCGGGTAAACCACAGGTCGTTGTAATGTTCTTTGGAACTGGCAATGGCGCCGGCCATGATGTCGTTGTGTCCTCCGAGCGCCTTCGTTGCGCTGTGGATCACGAGGTCCGCGCCGAATTTGAGCGGAAGCTGGTGGTAGGGAGTCGCAAACGTATTGTCGACGACCATCAGGGCGCCCACCGTGTCGGCGGCGTGGCGGACGTGCTGCATGTCAATGGTCTTACAGAGCGGATTGGTGGGGGTCTCCAGAAAGATCATGCGCGTGTTCGGTTGAACGTGCTTTTCAATTTGTTCGGCGTCATTGTCATCGAGCCATGTCACCTGGACGCCCAGCTGCTCGAGGATAAGGGCGACCTTATAGTTGGCGCCGTACGTGTCATGAAAAATGATGAAATGGTCGCCGGTGCGCAGATAGGTCAGATACGCCATGGTGCAGGCAGCCATTCCGGTAGTGCAGACGATGCAGTCTTCCGCTTCCTCGAGCGCCGCGATTTTGTGTTCCACCTCACGCACGGTCGGGTTATCGTCCCGGTGATAGGTGTACCCCTCGACCTCGCCGTCCGTAATCTGGCGCAATACTTCAAACGAGGCGTATTCGTAATTCACCGCGTTGACGATGGGCGTGACCATCGGGCGGTTGCCGTATGGTGTAAGGGGATCATTAGGCATATTAAGACTTCCTCTTGTTTGCGATGTACATGGTGCACGCCTTGCTACGGTTCCGGCGATGTCCCCTTCCGTTCGAGACGTTCGGTCAATGAGCGGAGATGAGAATTGCAGCCATCGACTCCAGCCAGCAGCAACGTATCATATCAAAGAACTTACATGGGATGCCATAGCCGAGCCCATCTTCCTTGCTGCAATAAGGGCTTGCCCCGCAGTTGGGCATCTGCGCAGCACACCCCTGGGCTCACTGGGCGGCGGGGTCTGCATCTTCCCGTTCGCGCTGGAGGTGGTAAGCCAGCTCGGCGAGTCCCACGACAATGTGTTCGTGACGCACTACGACGTTTGGGGGAACGGTGAGGGTGGTAGGCCCGAAATTCCAGATACCCGATATGCCGGCGCGCACAAGACGGTCAGCGAGGTCCTGGCAGGCCTCGGCCGGAACGGCCAGAATGGCGAGCCGGACCTGATTCCGCGTGATGACTGTCTCGAGTTCGCCGGTGCTGTAGACAAAATGGCCGCCAATCGTAGTCCCGACTTTCCCCGGGTCGTCGTCGAACAGGCCCACGATGCGCAATCCATACTTCACAAATCCCCGATACGCCGCGAGTGCCCCTCCCAAGCGTCCGGCTCCAACCAGGATGGCTTTGTGAATTTTGTCGAACCCGAGGACTTCACGGATAGCTTCTATCACTTCCGAGGCGCTGTACCCGACACGGGGAACGCCCCGGACGCCAATGGCCGCCAGATCTTTGCGAACCTGGGTGTCGTCCATGGCGAGAAGCTGGGCCAGTTCGCGGCTGGATACGGTGGCCGCTTTGCGGAGATCGGACTGTTCGCTTAGAAAGTGGAAGTAGTGGACCAGCCGCTCGAGATGCGAATGGCCGAGTTCGTATTTTGCCTTGGACCGCCCCATACTGCCTGCGCACTCCTGTAACTGGGAAAAACAGCGATTTTCTCATTTAGAACCGTGAATGCGTCCTCCCGGTCCCCTCCCTGGTTCGCGACCCATGGCACGGATGCGCGCCAGCATGTCCGTGTGAAACGCCCGCGAAGTCTCTTGGATGCAAGCCTTTGCGGGATAGATCTCGTATTGGCTTCGATACTGCGGCGGCGTTAGGTTCGGCATAATGACATTTGCTCCCCGCGCTAATCCGAGTTCGCGGCCCTGGACGCGGTTCAAGGTGGCCAATGCCGTGGTGCTCGGAATATTGGCTTCCGGACAGACGATGCGCGTCAATGCTACTACCTTGTACGTCATCAACTCGGTATTGGGAACCGGTTCGCCCTCGGGGTCGGGACAACGCCATTCCCCCCTGCCCAGGGGGGTTTCCGGATGCTCAATATACGGTCCCACGCCGATCATGTCCAGATCGAGGGTGCGAAACATGTCGATGTCGTGGGCGAGACTGGCGTACGTCTGTCCGGGAATGCCTATCATTACCCCGCTTCCGGTTTCGTAGCCGAGGGCGCGCAACTGCCGGAGGAGGGCAACGCGGTCAGAGACCTGGCCCCGCGCGTCGGGGTGGATAAGCCGGTAGAGTTCGCGGTTGGAGGTCTCGAAACGCAGGAGGTAGCGGTCTGCGCCCGCTTCGCGCCACGCCCGGAGATCCTCGATGGGGCGTTCGCCCAGGCTCAATGTGACCGCAAGAGGCGTTTCGGTCTTGATGCGCCGGATGATGTTTGCCAGCCACTCGGTCTGGATGCCGTAGTCTTCACCCGATTGCATGACCACGGTACCGTAACCAAAGCGCAGGGCTTCGGCAACGCAGTCCATGACCTCCGCTTCGGTCATGCGGTAGCGCCCGAGCGTACGGTTGCCGGACCGCAGACCACAGTAGCCGCACTGGCGGATGCAGTGGTTGGAGATCTCGACAAGGCCCCTGAGATGAACCTCGTCACCGACATGGGCCCGGCGGACGGCGTCCGCAAGGATCCACAATTCTTCCAACCGTGCGAGCTCGTTTTCGCGAAGCCAAACCAGAATTTGGGATTCGGTGAGCATTTCCGGGCTGTTTGATGATTTCGTCGCCATGGTGTACCGCGTTTCCCGGGGTTCAGCGGTCGTCGGCCGCGGCTGCCGCGTCCGGGACGCGCTTCCGCGAACCGGTTCCGAGCGCTGCCCGCGCTTCGCGGTAGGCGTCCAAGGCCGCCGGGAATGGTTCCAGCGCCCGCTCAAAAATGCCCAGACTGTACGAGATGGTCAATCCGTAATTGGTGATTGGCACGCCTGCCTGGCGGCACTTGAGGATGCGGGTCAGCATTTCGCGGCGGTTCGCCGTACATGCACCGCAGTGAATGACCAGCTTATAGGGGGTGACGTCCTCCGGAAAGTCATGGCCTTGCACCCATTCAAAGTTCAGCTTGCCGCCGGCGTATTCCGTGAGCCAGCGGGGGATCTTAACGCGGCCGATGTCGTCAGCAATAGGGTGATGGGTACAATGCTCCGCGACGAGGATACGGTCGCCTGTCCGCAAGGTGTCGATGGTCATGGCGCCGAGGGTTTGCTGGACCAGATCGCCCCGGAACCGGGAGAACAAGATGGAGAAGCTGGTCATCGGGATGTCCCGCGGCGTGTCGGCGGCGACCTGGAGGAACGCCTGCGAGTCGGTCACCACGAGTTTTGGCGGCTGGTTGAGCCGTTCGAGGGCTTGGCGCAGTTCGCGTTCCTTTACGACCATGCAGAAGGCGCCGTTGTCCAGCAGATCGCGGATCGACTGCACCTGGGGCATGATGAGGCGGCCTCTCGGGGCTTCCTTGTCGATGGGGACTACCAGAACAGCCATCTCTCCCGCGCCGACGAGGTCGCCGAGTATCGTGGGACTATTGATGAACTCGTCGGGGACGCTATCAAGCAGGGCTTGGCGAAAATCGAGGATTCCGGCGCCCGTGTTCGCGGCGGTCAGGACCACGGGGACGCCGCGTTGCTCGAGGGTTACGAGCAGGCCCGGGTCGGGCCGGCACAGGTCGCTCTTGTTGAACACGACGATGGCGGGGACTTGGCGCTGAGCGAACTCCTCGAGGATATCATGCTCGAATTCCCCCCACGTGCCGGGTTCCGCCACCAGGACGCCCAAATCCGTGCGGTCAAACACCTGTCGTGTGCGCTGTGTGCGGAGCTCGCCAAGGCCTCCTGAATCGTCAATCCCCGCTGTGTCGATAAACAGGACGGGGCCCAGGGGCAGCAATTCCATGGGTTTCTCGACCGGATCGGTCGTCGTTCCTGCGTGAGGCGATACGATTGAGACCTCCTGCCGCGTGATGGCGTTGAGCAGGCTCGATTTTCCGACGTTGCGGCGTCCGAACAGGCCGATGTGCAATCTGAACGATTTCGGTGCGCTTTGCATTGCGATCATCCGGCTACTGTGGGCCATTCGTGACCAGGTGCCACAAGGCAGGTACAGGCCGCGCCCACAGGAGCTGGTTGTATGATACGTCAACGCGCGAGGGCTTTTCATGATTTCCGCAGGGCATGACGGCAGCCATACGCCTGGCGGCCGTACGCCTTGTATATCGAGACGATGAAACGCTATGCTCGCGGATGCTTGAAACAGGGGGAAACGCTTATGAGGCCTACGATGCTGATGATCCGAATTGCCGTGGCAATGGCGCTTGCGCCGTGCTGGGCCGTGGCCCAGGAGAACGTGCGCCTGGCGCTGCCGAAGACCGTTTACGCCGCCCCGGGAATCGAGTGTAACCTCTATTTTGACAACGTTGTCCTTGTGCTTGACCCCGGCGACTACACGTTCGACGTGAACTGCTCCAAAGGCGTGCAGCTGGCGGAATGCTGGCGCTACGCGCCTGGTGCGGATGATGCGGGCGATTATCCGCTTACGCTGGTAGTGCGCAACGGAGAAAACGAAACCGTTGCCGAGGGCGCTACAACTGTTCGTGTGGCGCCTGCAGGGGCGGGCTCTGGCGGCGAGGTGTCGATGCTGCTGATAGGCGACAGCCTTACCCACGCCTCGGTTTATTCGCAGCACCTGCTGGACCTCTGCGCCAGCGACGGCAATCCCAGACTAACCCTGGTTGGCTCGCACGGAATAGACGAGCCCCTTGGTGCAAATCGCCACGAAGGTTATGGGGGCTGGACGGCCAAGCGGTTCGCAACACAATGGACCGGCGTTGCCCGTACCGGTCCGTATGCCGAACGCGGCAGCCCATTTCTGTACGAGACCCCGGAAGGTAGCCGGGTCCTCGATTTCAAGCGGTACTGCGACGATGTCAACGGGGGAAAGCTGCCGGATTTCGTAAGCATATTCCTGGGCTGCAACGATACCTTCGGCGCGGATGAGGGGAACATCGAGAACGTGATTGACGACATGTTGGTGCACATGGACGCGCTTGTTGCGATGATCCACGGCGCGTCCCCGGCCATCCGCATCGGCTTGATACAGCCGGTGCCGCCGACAACGTCGCAAGACGCCTTTGGCGCCGACTACGGGACTGGCCAGACGCGGTGGCAATACCGGCGAAATCAACACCGAGCTGTCGAACGCATGGCTGAGCATTACGCCCAGGCGCCCAATGTGACCTTTATCCCCGCTTACGTCAATCTGGATTGTGTGCACAATTTCCCGGCCGCGAGCCAGCCGGTCAACGCGCGCAACGACGAAACCGTTATTCGCCAGAACAACGGCGTACATCCCGCTGAGACCGGGTACCGCCAAATCGGGGACAGCATATACGGCTGGATGAAGAATCAGGTTATGGATCACGCCAAGCCCGAGGAGACGTCTCCATGAGTCGCGTTTCTGTCATTGCCCTGGCCGTTGCGGTTTTGGGGGCGCCTTGCGTTGCCGAAGCCGCCGGTACGGCATCCCCGGACGTGCCTCGCGTATCGTACGATGTGCAACTCGACACCATAACATCCGGGTTCGACAAGGAGACCTGCTGGGTGCATCCCCGCGCTGGCGCGATTCCGGGGGAGCCGCCCATCGTTGTGCTCACGATGCAGAAACTGCTCTTGAGCGGTTCCGACGTGTTCTACGCCCTCAACGAGATGCGGACGGAAGACTTGGGTAAGACATGGGCCGGGCCCACCGAACACGAGACCCTTGGCCGCCGGAATGTCGAGGATGGTATTGTCGCCGTTGTATGCGATTTTACGCCGAAATGGCACGCCAAGACCGGCAGACTCCTGGGCACGGGCCATTCCGCTCTGTATCGAGACAACAAGCTCATCGAGGTGCGCAAACGCTTCACGGCGTACTCAGTCTATGACCCGGACCAACGCTCGTGGGCTCCCTGGAAAAGCATGGTGATGCCGGATGTTCCGAAGTTCTTTAATGCCGGGGCTGGTTGCACCCAGCGCGTCGATTTGCCCAACGGCGACATCCTGCTTCCCATTTACTTCAAAGCCGAGGGCGAAACCCAGAACGCCGCGGCCGTCGCGCGCTGTTCCTTTGACGGCGAAACGCTGTCCTACGTCGAACACGGCGACGAATTGACCATCGCGGTGCAGCGGGGTTTTGTCGAGCCGTCCCTCGCGTTCTGCAACGGCCGCTATTTCCTCACGCTCCGCAACGACGAGGCCGGTTATGTCACGAGCGGCAGCGACGGACTCCATTTTGGCGAACCGGTAATGTGGCGGTTTGACGACGGGGAAGAGCTGGGGAACTACAACACCCAGCAGCATTGGGTTGTTCACAACGACGCATTGTTTCTGGTGTACACCCGGCGGGGACTCAACAACGATCATGTGTTCCGCCATCGCGCGCCCCTGGTGATGGCACAAGTCGATCCCGCGCGGATGTGCGTCTTGCGTGATACCGAGCGCATCCTTGTGCCCGAACGCGGCGCCCGCCTGGGCAACTTCGGGGTCGTCGAGGTCAGCGCGGAAGAAACGTGGGTTACCGTGGCCGAATGGATGCAACCTGTGGGATGCGAGAAGTATGGCTCTGACAACAGCGTCTATGCTGCTCGCATCCGCTGGAAAGACTGAGCGGCGCTGACGTGCGGCCTCTGCCGCTCCTACGGGGCTGGATGATGACGACGCCAATATCCCAGGGCTGCGTCACGTGGTCCACGTGAGTTGCGTTGGGCGATTCTCTGGCGCCCCCGGGCTTTGAGAACGGCCTTTTCAGGAACACCGCTTTGGTTGCGGCCAACGGCCGCGCTGCGTTCCCCAGGACCCTGCGTCCTTCACTCTTCGCCGAGGGCTTGGAGGGCCGCGGTGCGCATGGCAGGGAGAGGGGCGGGGCGCCCGGCCCATCGCTCGAATTGCAGCACGGCCTGGTTGAGGAGCATCTCGATGCCGAGGACGACGGAGCATCCGATGGCTTCGGCCTCCTGGATAAACCGGGTCTTGTTGGGACGGTAGACCATGTCGAAGCACACGTGGTGAGGTCTAAGCAAGTCCTTGGGCACGGGCGTTTCGCCGGGGTTGGGGTGCATGCCAATCGGGGTGCCTTGGATGAGGACGTGGCTGTTGGCCACGGCGTCCGCGAGCCCGGTAGCCAGATTGGCGGCCTTGACGGGTATGGCGGTCTTGGCGGCGACATCGTCGACGATGGCGGCGACCCTTGCCGGGGTGCGTCCAATGACGGTAATGGATTCGGCGCGGGTGAGTTCGGCGACGGCAAAGGCCACGGCGCGCACCGCTCCGCCCGACCCGATGAAGAGGACGCGTTTGCCGTCCAGCGAGACGCCGGCTTCCTCGAACGCGCGCAAGGTGCCGGGGCCGTCCGTGGTGGCGCCGATGAGGCGTCCGCCGTCGTTGGTGATGGTGTTGACACTGCCAACGCGCTGGGCCATGGGCTCGATCTCGTCAAGGTGGGCCATGACGGCCATCTTGTGCGGGATGGTTACGCTCATGCCGCGGAACCCGTGCAATGCGCGCATGCCGGCCAGGCAGGCGGCCACGTCTTCGACCCGGAACGCGGTATAGACGTAATTGAGCCCGGCCGCCTGGAACGCCGCGTTGTGTATCGCGGGCGACAGGGAATGTTCGACGGGGTTTCCAATGACCGCGCAAAGACGCGTTTGGGCATCAATCCGCATGGGCGTGTTTCCCCTCATCCGGGCGGCCATGCCATGGCGCGGCCGCCGAGGATGTGCATGTGCAGGTGAAAGACCGTCTGCCCGCCCCATTCGCCGCAGTTGATGACGTAGCGGAAGCCTTTCTCGGTGAGCCCTTCCTGTTTTGCGATCTTGTTTGCGGCGAGGATCATTCTGCCGACGAGGGCGGCGTCCGCCTCCGTGAGATCAGTCACTTTCGCGATAGGCTTGCGGGGCACGATGAGCACGTGGGTCGGCGCACCGGGATTGACATCGCGAAACGCGTAGAACTCCCGGTCGGAATAGACTTCCTTTGAAGGGATTTCGCCCGTCAGGATCTTTCCGAAAATGGTTTCTTCGGCCATGCTTCGTCTCCTTTTCACGGTTCGCGTAGAACAGTACCGTATGAATGGCTGCGGGTACAAATACGCGCGCGAAGGCGGCATCCGGAGTTTTGTAGGCCTCCGGCCGTTCCCTTATACTGACTTGCCCCTGGGGGGCTGCGTATACTTCGCCGACAGGGAGGCCAAAAGCATGCGAGCTGGCTGCATCTTTGCGATCATGAGTGCAATCACGGCGGGGGGCGTCATGGCGGAGCCATTCACCCTTGAGAACGGCGATCTCAAGCTGACACTGGAAGTCAGCGCGTCTCAAACGCCGCGAATCGCCATGGCCGAGCGTCTCGGCGATAACGCGGCAGTGCTGTTTCGCGACACCAGCGACGTGCCTTTGACCGCGTGGATTCCCGAGGGCCTCGCGGACACCTCGGCCGTATGCACGGAATGGCAACGCGCCGCGCACGATGCGTATGTGCGGGCCGAGGCCTCGCGGCAGCTCGCAAAGGGCCTCGAGGTCACGTGGCGCGCCGAATTAGCCCCGCACGGCACCTTGCTCCGCCTGCAAGCCCTCCTCACAAACAAGAGCAGCATGGAAACCGCGGTCGAATGGTTTCCGGTATGGAACGGCGTGTGGCAGTTGGATTCGTACGACGGTCCGGTCCGGTACTGGGACGCCCTGTCGTTTGTCCATCATGATCGTCAACTGGAAGAAGGTGAGACTCTTACCCTCGCGAGTCATATCCACAGTTCCGATGACGACGGTGACGGCAAGAACCCTTACTGGCGCACGCAGGGCTCGCAAGGCGACGCATGGTTCGGCCTGGAATGGTGCGGCGGGTGGCAGGCAGTTCTGAAACGCGCGGACGGCGCCTTGGCCTTTAACACCTTCCTGCCCCCGCCGGAAACACAGCTGGTCCTGAGGCCGGGCGAGACCATTGCCGGCCCCGTGCTTCACGTCGTGTTTGCCCGGGGAACGAGCGAGGCGGAACGGCGGGCGGACTGGATACGGCAGCGTCTCGCGCTGGCCGGGCGCGTCTACGGCGGCCCTGCTCCGTCCTATCCGTTCACATGGAACCATTGGTACTCGGCGCGTTTCGACATCGACGGGCCGTTCTTGCAGCGCCAGATCTCCGCTATGCCGCCCTATGGCTTCGACTATTTCATCGTGGACGCCGGCTGGTACGAAGCCTGTGGAAAGTGGGAGCCGGACCCGGCGAAGTTCAAGCCCGGCGAATTCCGCGACGCCATGCAGCGGCTCGATGCCCTTGGCGTCAAACCCGGAATCTGGACCTGTCCCCAGTTCGTGCACCCCGATTACGTGGACGAGGCGCCCCTCAAGCTCGACGAGCCGGGGTTCTACCGGAAATTCATCAACGGCCGCCTCGTCGATATGGCGGGCTCGGATTTCGGCACGTATCTGGTTGCACACGCCGCCAAACTGCGCGACGATTATCACGCGAGCTGGTGGAAATACGACCAGGACTTCTTCACCGGCGACCTGAGCAAGGGCCGGATGCGCAATGTCATCGCGTTTGAGGACGCGCTGCGGGCGGTCCGCAAAGACCAGCCCGCTCTCTACATCGAGAACTGCCAGAGTGGCGGCCGCATGATCAACGAGTTTACCGTGCTGCTCACCCAGGGCCAGTGGATCCGCGACGGCGGAAGTACCGGCCTGGGCCATGCCCGCAGCAATCTCAAAGAAGCCCTGGGGGCCCTTGAATTCATGCCGCCGTGGACCGTCATCCGCTGGACCAACCGCCCCTACGACAATGACGCCAGCGATGACGCGTTCACCAGAATGTATTGCCGCAGCGCCATGGCTGGGGTCTGGGGCGTCGTGGCCGACCTGCCCAGGATCCCCGAGGGGCAACGCGCGGTAATCATCGAAGAGGCTGCACGCTACCGGCGTTTGAACGAAGTAAAACGCGACAACCTCTATGACGTATACCCGGCCATTGACGGTGCCGATGCGGCGGGGGTGATGTACTGGACGGCCGATGCACGCCGCGCCGCGGTATTACTGCTGCGCTGGGACGCCAACGGAGCGTTCACGAAGAGACTGGAGATGCCGTTTGTCGCGGAGGCCCCGTACCGGCTCGAATTTGTGGACGCCAACCGGACGGATACGCGCCCCGGCGGCGAGCTTAAACAGAACGGCCTGGAAATCGCCTTCGACCAGGCCCAACTTTCGGCTGTTGTCTTCGTCGAGCGCGCGGAATAGGAGACGCGAAACATGCATTTGACGGCAATTGTCTTCTTTGTGGTTGCGGGCGCGGCAAACCCGCAGATTCGTCTCGAAGGGCTCAGTGTCGCGGCTTCATCGGCAACCGGCGGGAAGTACGCGTGCGAAATGGCGGTCGACGGCCTCCCTGAAACACGATGGGCAAGCAGCGACATGGCCCCCATGCCCCAATGGTTCGAGCTGCGTTTCGCGATGCCCGTTGAGATAGATACGTTGCTCCTGGACATCCCCGTGGACAGTCTGTATGCGGCTTGGAAGGAAATCGAAATATCCTTTGCGGAAGGCGACCCCGTGAAGCGAGTGCTGGGCGAGGAGGACCAGAACGCCGTCATCCGTTTCGAAGCCCGCACCACGCGAAGCGTGCGCGTAACCGTGCATTCCGTCTACGAAGCGCGTCATTACGTGGGGCTTTTCGAGATCCAGGCCGCCCTGGACCCCAACCAAGTGCTCGAGGGGTTGGGCAACAAATCGTGTCCGAAACCGAAGGCGGAAATCAAGGCGCGCGGACGTGCCGAACATCCTTGCGTGAACCTCACTCCTGCCGGCGTCGCGGAAGCGCGCCAGCGGTGCGAGGAGCTCGAGTGGGCAAAGGCGAAACGCGACGCAATCGTCAATGCGGCAGACGAGTGGCTGCGCGAGGACGATGCATACTGGCTGCAATTCCTTCCGAAGCCGGGCGCTGCTTATGCCTACGGGTTTACGGGCGACCCGTCGACAAACGACCGGTTCGGCGGTTCGTGGTCCGGCGCGCGGTGCAGTTGGGGCCATCCCGGCCAGGTCAGGAACAGCGACGGCCGCTGGTTTCCCAATGAAGAATACCCCGATCCTGGCACGGGCTACAAGGCCAAGGATGGCCGCATGCATTACTTCGTGGGCATATTCAACGCCTGGGTGACCGAACAATGGACGCTCAACGCTCTGCCCGCGCTGTCCGAAGCGTATCTTCTGACCGGCGATGAGAAATATGCCGAGCGCGGCACGCTTTTCCTGGACGCTCTGGCGTCCATCTACGCCGAGTCCACCTCAGGGTCGTGGGATTACCCGAGCAACCCGCCCAGCGGCCGCCTCGCACGGCCATGGTACCAGGTTGCGCGAACGCTCGTGAAATACGTCGACCAGTTCGATTTCATGTACAACAGCCCTGCCATGGACAAGCCGTCCCTCCGCGAAGGCATGACACGCCGTGAGAACATCATTAACTACATGCTCCTGGACGGCGCCTACTACTGCTATGAGCACAGCTACGACGGGGCCTTGCACAACGGGCACGCGGACTATGTACGGGGCGCGTTGGCGGTTGGCTGTCTCCTCGACATTCCCACGTACATCAAGAACGCGGTGGGCAGCACGTTTTCGATTTATACCATGCTCGAAAACAATATCGATCGCGACGGACGCTATTACGAGACGGCCCTTGGCTATGCCATCCACGCCCGAAGCCTGTACCTGACCTTCGCCGACCCGCTTTACAACCTGCGAAACGAGGAGTATCCAGACGGCCTCAACCTTTATGACTACCCGAAGATGCAGTCGGCCTTGTTTCTTCCCGAATTGATGGTCATGATGGCGGGCCGCATGCCGAATTTCGGCGACGCTGCACCCGAATACACGTACAAGCCCATACCCAAGCGCCCCATGTCTTCCACCGATTACAGTTATCTTGAGCGGCTGTATGCGCGAAGCACCGACCCCGAGAAGCGCCTGGCATACGGCAAAACGCTGCTCTATCTGGCCGACGGCGACGTCGCTCGCGCTCGCAACGAACAATCCGATTCGTGGTTGCTCTGGCATGCCGCCCCGGTTCCCGCGGGCGACCCTGAACTCCCGCCCGAGGCCGCCGACCGCGTGACGGGTTCGTGGGTGGCCGGCATGAAAGGCATGGTCATGCTGCGTTCGGACGGCCAGGCGGTCTTCATGCGTTTCGGACCCAGCCTGAACCACGGCGATCCCGACGACCTCAGCCTTCTGTATTACGCCAACGGCTACGAACTCAGCTACGACATCGGCTATGGTCTTGGCAGCACCCACGCGCACGTCGGCTGGGCCTCGAGCACCGTCAGCCATTGCCTCGTGACCGTCGACGAAACCAACCAGTTCGAGCAGCCCGGTTCGGGCGGCAGCCTCCTCTTGTTTGCCGATTTGCCAGGGGTGAAGCTTGCCGAGGCCACGAGCGAACTTAGCTACGCAGCCTCCAATGTGACCGAATACCGCCGCGCCGTGGCGCTCATGGCCCGAGGCGGCTATCTGGTCGACGTTTTCCGGGTCGCGGGCGGGAAGAGCCACGATTACGGCTTCGGGAGCATCGGCACGAACCTCGAACCCTTTGGCGTCGACACGCTCGAGGCTCGGGAAGGCAGCCTCGCAGAGGGATACGACTGGGGCCGGAATATCGGCATGGACGGCGACATCATCGGCTATCCCGACAAACCGTATTGGAATCCGCCGCCCGGGAACGGCTACGGTTTTTTCTTTGATGTACGAAGGGCCACACCCGCGGCGCACTGGGGCGGCACGTGGACGATTGACGGGGCCACACCAACGACGATGCGCATGCATGTGCTCGGCGACTCGGCGGAGGCCATTTTCGCATCCGCGCCGGGCCTCTACCCGCACATGCCCCTCTCGAGCTACGTCATTGCCCGGCGCCAGGCGGAGGACGGGGCGCCGCTTGAAAGCACGTTCCTCACGGTCTATGAGCCCTATCTCCAGAATGGGCTCGTCTACGATTTCGATTTCCTGGAGCTGGGTGCCCGGCGGGTTCGCGAAACCGCCGAGACGAAACTCATAACAGGCTTAGGCGCCGTCGTGCTCATGGGTACGCAGCCAGGCGACCTCATGGAGTTTGAACTCGAGCTGGGACCGGGCGTCCCCCCAGACCTGGTCGCGCATTGCATGCAGTCGCCGAGCTATGGAGCCGTGGTCTTCGAATGGGACGGCCAACAGGCTGGCGAACAGGTCTCCCTGGCGGCCGGGAGCGTCCAGGGTCCCGTGGCGTTTCCCCTGGGCAAAGTCGATACGGCGCCGGGAAAACACACGCTTACTTTCCGCACCGCAGAGGGAACAGCCTTCTGCGGCGGCCTGTGCGGCATAAGTTTTGGTGAACTCCCTGACGGCCCGACGGCCCCGGCCCCGAGACTTCGCTCCGTCACGCGTCTCGCGGAAAAGACCCTCGAGATTACCCGCGCGGACGGCATTGTCGATATTGTGGCGGTCGGCGATGCCCGCTGCGATTCCTCTTACGGCCCTGTCGTCTTCAACGGCGATTTCCTGCATCTAGAGGGCGACGGACGGAAGATCACGCTGGCGGAAACCGTGGGGTGTTCGCATCTGGAGGTTGGCGGCGCAAGCCTTCACGATGGTCCTGGCGTGTTCGAGGCAACGGTGGCAGCCGTGGACCCGGAAAACCGGACGGTGACCCTCGATACCGAGGCGCCAGAGGGGCTTGAACGCCTCGTGGCAGTGTTTTCGAATCCCGCCTATTCGCGGACCACCGCCTACCATGTCAGAAAGGCCGAAGGCAAGAGCCTACTGCTGCGCGCAAGTACACTCGCGCTTGGTACGGGGCGCGTGAGCGCGATCCCCGACGGAAAGACAGTCTTCAGCGAGATCACCCATGAGTACACCAGAACGGTTCGAAAAGGACACTCGACGCGCTTTTTCGATGGTAAGCGCATCGTCGGGGCTAACGGCGGCGAGACGCGCGTGGTGGCTACCGTGCCCGGAACACCGCTCCGGCTCGACGTCGAGGACAGCACTGTCCTCGATGTCGGCGAATCCTTTGATTATCTCGATATAGGGCCCGGCGACACGGTGCGTATTGCGTACCCCCGTGTATTCGCCAACGAAACCCGGTGACGGGGCCTCTCGATCCCTACATTCTCGTCGGTTCTTTCTTCTAAGTCTGACCCAGGCGTCGTTTTCGTGGCGGACTGCGAAATGCAAGCGGCAGACGCTTGCCCGGCAACAACGCGCAAATGGGCTGAAAACGGCCCGAAAACGATCAGATTCAGGACTTGGCACACCCCTTGCTCCCCTATGCCCAGCATCGCAGCCGAGACCGCAGTTTCCTTTTCCAGGCCGGGTGCGCTACCCTGTTTCTGTTTGGTTCCTGTGAGATTGGCGGGTAGCGGAATCGTACCCTGCAGCACCATGGAAAGGGGAAAACACGTGAAAAAAGTTGAAGCCATCATCAAACCCTTCAAACTCGAAGAGGTCAAAGAGGCTCTTTCGGGAGTCGGCATTCAGGGGTTGACCGTCACGGAGGTCAAGGGTTTCGGCCGGCAAAAGGGCCACAAGGAACTGTACCGCGGCGCGGAATACGTCG
This sequence comes from Candidatus Hydrogenedentota bacterium, assembly GCA_035416745.1. Classification (NCBI taxonomy): domain Bacteria; kingdom Pseudomonadati; phylum Candidatus Hydrogenedentota; species Candidatus Hydrogenedentota bacterium. The sequence continues at coordinate 25,590 of DAOLNV010000007.1, forward strand.
TCGAGTTCCTGCCCAAAATCAAACTCGAGATTGTCATCAGCGACGACAAGCTCGAGGCCGTGATAGACGCCATCGTCAAGGCGGCGTCGACCGGCCGGATAGGCGACGGCAAGATCTTTGTCTCGCACGTGGAGGAAGCTATCCGCATTCGCACCGGCGAAGCGGGTGAAATAGCGATTGGGTAGATTGGTTGCAGACGTCAGCCGTCCTCAGCGATCCCGGGACGCGTCCCATCAACCGTTTGCAGCCAAGAGGTTGAGGGAGTCTCGCAGGAGTACGCACGGAGGACACGATGATTAAGGATTACAGCCCTGAAGACGTTATTGAACTGGTTGAGAAGGAGAAAGTGCAGTTCATTGACTTGCGGTTCATGGATTTCCCGGGCTTGATGCAGCACTTTCACGTTCCCTCCGCGGAGTTGACCGAGGAAACGTTCGAGGAAGGTCTTGGATTTGACGGTTCGAGTATTCGCGGGTGGCAGGCCATCAACGAGAGCGACATGCTGGTGATGCCGGATCCCACGACGGCGGTCCTGGACCCCTTCGCCGACATTCAATCCCTCATCCTGTACTGCAACATTCTGGACCCAATCACCAAAGAACGATACTCGCGGTGCCCGAGGTGTATCGCCCAAAAGGCCGAAGCATACATGCTCTCGACGGGCATCGCCGACACCGCCTGTTTCGGTCCGGAAGCCGAGTTTTTCATATTCGACAGTATCCGCTTCGATTACAACGCCCACATGGGGTTCTTCGAAGTGGACAGCTCGGAAGGCATCTGGAACAGCGGCGGGGATGAGATGCCCAACCTGGGCTACAAGCTTCGCCATAAAGAAGGCTACTTTCCCGTGCCGCCGGCGGATTCGCAGTCCAACCTGCGGAGCCAAATGGTCGCTACCATGCTCGCCTGCGGCCTCGACATCGAATGTCATCACCACGAAGTGGCCACTGCCGGCCAAGCTGAAATCGATCTGCGATACGATACGCTTTCCGCCATGGCCGACAAGGTGACCATGTACAAGTACATTATCAAGAACACCGCACGGCTGGCAGGCAAAACCGTGACCTTCATGCCCAAGCCGCTTTTCGGCGACAACGGGTCGGGCATGCATACCCACCAAAGCCTCTGGAAAGACGGCAAACCGCTTTTCGCGGGCAACAAGTACGCCGGGCTGACTCAGGAAGCGCTGTGGTACATCGGCGGCCTGCTGAGACACGCGCCGGCTCTGGTGGCCATTACGAACCCCACGACCAATTCCTACAAGCGCCTCGTTCCCGGCTACGAAGCGCCGGTCAACCTGGCCTACTCCAGCCGCAACCGGAGCGCCTGCATCCGCATACCCATGTATTCACCCAGCCCCAAGGCGAAACGCATCGAGTTTCGCGTGCCGGACCCGTCCTGCAACCCGTACCTGGCATTCACCGCCATGCTGATGGCCGGATTGGACGGCATCCAGAACAAGATCGACCCCGGCGAGCCGCTCGACAAAGACCTCTACGACCTGCCGCCGGAAGAGAAGGCCTTGGTGCCGCAGACGCCCGGCAGCCTCGAGGAAGCACTGAATGCGCTCGAGGCGGACCACGAATTCCTGCTCAAGGGCGACGTGTTTACCAACGATGTCGTGGAGACATGGGTGAGCTACAAGCGGAAACACGAAGCTGAGCAGGTCGCCCTGCGCCCGCACCCCTACGAATACTACCTCTACTACGACATCTGACAAATTCGTTGCCGCGAACAGACGAGCATGACGAAGGGGTGGCAGACGGCACTGTCATCCCCGCAAACCATCGAAGACAGCATACGCGCGAAAGAATGAGGAAGCATAAGCCCTCTTTCGCGTTAGACACAAGAATCGAGTGCGGCGCGGGCGCGAGACGGCGAAGGGTGTTATCGAGTGCGGACTATAGATGGATCAGAAATACCCTAGCGCCTCGAGTTGCTCGCGCCGCAGTTCTTCGGCGTCTGCGGCAGGAGCTTCCGTCTCCGGCAGATCCTCTGACGTCACCGTACGAGTCAGCACATCTTTGAGGGTGCCGCCGAGGTCGCGTATTTCCAAGTGACAGCGGACTTTGCCGCCGGTCTCCGGCAGCACGTCATCCAGGATGGCGGATACTACACGGTCGAGTCCCACCAGCCCCTGCTCGATGCGCGGCTCGCAATGCGGCCAGTAAATGAGCAGAGGTACGCGCAGGACCTCGTCGTGAAGCGTTCTGCCGTGCTGCGTGCCTCCGTGTTCCCCGAATTCTTCGCCGTGATCTGCCGTGATGATGATAAGCGTATCGGGATGCACATCTGCCAGCAACCGGCCCACCTGATGGTCAACGTAGCGCATTTTCGCATCGTATTGATCGAGTGGTTCCGGTCCAAAATCATTCACCCGCGCGGGCAGATGATAGGGTCCGTGCGGTCCCATCAGGTGCAGATACGCAAACCAGGGCGCCTGGGCGTTTCGCTGCCACCGAATCACTTGGTTCACGAGTACCGCGTCGTCGATCTCGATCTCTTTGCAATGCGCCCCCGCCAGCTTTCGCCAGGCGCCCACTGCCACCAATAATCGAACCCGCGCGCGAAACCGTCCTGACGGCAAATGAAAAGGTTGTTCGAGAAGGCCGCCGTAATGTACCCGCGCCGTTGGAATTCTTCTGGCAACCAGCGCATGCCCTCTGGCAGCGCGTCCCATGCCGCCAACACGCCGTGCTCGCGGCAATTCAGCCCCGTCAGGAGACTTGTCACGCTGGGCTTCGTCCATGAGCACGTTGCATAGCAGTTGGTATAGACGATGCAGTCCCGCGCGAAGGCGTCAAGATTGGGCGTGGTATTGCGCTCGTACCCATAACAGCCGACGTGATCTGCTCGGAGGGTATCGATTACTACGAGGAGAATGTTGGGTTGCGAGCGTGTCGCCTCAATTCCCCCGCAACCGGCCAGAACAAGAAGAATTGCTATAATACTTAAAATTTTAGGCATGCATATATCCGTGTACACGTCCTTATATCACAATATAATTTGCATTTCAAGGCATGCTCGGAGGGATAAGAGATTTGTGGAAGGCCGGGGGGTCGGGCCGCCGTCTCAAGCAAGGCGACACAAAAAAAGAGAGCCGACAAACGGCTCTGAAAAGCATCGCCGATGGGCTCGGTCTTTTGTTTGAGGGCTAGTTGACCTCGACGCCCACTTTCGCCAGGGCACGGCGGAGGTCGTCGGGCGTAAACGGTTTCCGCAGGCAGAGGGCCGCGCCGTTTTCGACGGCGGTTTCCATCACGTCGCGGTCCTCGGAATCAACCAGGGCGATAATCTGCGCGCTGGCATAATCCGGATTACCCTTGATCCGTCCGCAGATGTTTGCGCCGTTGAAGCCCGGCATACCCAAGTCGAGGAACAGCACATCCGGACGAAACACGGCGATCTGTTGTCCTGCATCAAAGCCGTCCATCGCAACGGCCACCTGAAACGAATTCTGGGACCTTTCGAGGAACCGTTGGATGACGGATACCACCGATTTTTCTCCATCCACCACGAGAATCTTCGTGCCGGATTCACGCAGGTCCACATGAACCGGGATCTTGTTCTCGCGCAGAAACTGGATGAGATCCTCGTGCCGGATGCGGCGGTGTCCGCCAGGAGTCTTGAAGACATGGATGCGGCCGGCCTCGGCCCACTTGCGAATGGTGTCTGGGGTGACGTGACAGTATTTGGCAACTTCCGAAGTGCTAAACGATTGTTTCATCTTGACCGTTCAACCGGGTTTGGGCGCTGTGCAACAGCAACCTGAAACTCATGTGACAAGCATCAATTATACTCTAAAGAGAAAGCAAATCCCACACCTGCGGATAATTCCGCAGGAAACTCACGGAAAAATGAACCGTGCGCACTTGAGCGCACGCCCCCACTAACAGACGCGCGGGGCTCTCCAACCTCAAAAGCCATGGGCAATGGTAGCATACGAGAATATGACAATGCAACGAGAAACTGGGCGCAAACAGAACATATCTCTGCCCTCAGGACCTCTCGTATATCCCAACCTCATCATGAGTTGCGCGGGTTTCTCTTCGCCCGTTCAAGATGGCAACTGCCCCTGCGGAATTCGCGGAGACGCACTAAAAACGCCCGATTCTCCACCCGCTCAGGCGGCCGTCAGAAACCGTGGCTTGGAGGCCGGGGAAAACGTGTTGGCCCCGAAAGTTGAAATACCACCACGATCCGGTTTCCGTAGTCTTCGTGGGGTTCCCGAGGATTCGGTCGGCCTCGAGCAATGTCATTCCGTCTTTCAGCACCCCTTCCCGAATGAGAATCTCCCAAGCGAGTTTCGGGGGCGCCTGAGGCGAGGCCAGCATGCGGGCGAAATCGACTGTCTTGCTCCTCAATTCCTCGTTCGCCGGCTCTTCCTGGACGCGTTTCCAGGAGTTTTCGAGAATGATCTCGTTGGACAGCGGAATGCCTCCTGGAAGGTCGAGCACGGTCCAATCCCTTTCGATGCGCATCGCCGGCTCGATTGGCCCCCTGGGCATCAATAGGAACACGGTCAACACAACAACGGCCGCTGCTCTGCTCATATCCTTTGCCTCCGTTTCGCACCGGGCGCACCAACCAAATGAGCATCAGAAGCCCGGCGAAACCCCCTTAAGGGTAGCGCACTCGTGTCTGGATGGCCATTACATTTTCTGCTAAGGTGTGGAGCCGGGCTCGGGCTTCCGGCATCGGTCTAAAGCTTGAATTGCGTGACACGCCGGCCCGGGAATACCCATGGGGCGTCTGCTGCAAAAGAAGGCCAAAAGCCAAACGAAACACGCGGATGACGGATTCGGCCGACAACAAGAGAGGTGATCAAAACCACTCCAGACTCAGGTGTCGCGGCGCATGGCGGCGTTTCGGACTGGTTCTGGCGCTTGCAGCCGTGTGCGTGATCCTGGCAGCCGCAAAACCGCAGGCAGTGTCCATCGACTTCGTACTGACCCTGCTGCGCCAGATCGCCATCAACGGCATCCTCGCGGTGGGGGTCACGTACGTCTTGTTGACGGGCGGGGTAGACCTCTCGCTGGGGTCCGTAGTGGCGCTGACCGGCGTGGTTGCGGCGACGTTTGCCCATCCCGGCGGCTACCCTCTGGTCCTGCCTCTGTTTATGGGACTTCTGACGGGGGCCTTGTGCGGAACCATGAACGGACTGGTCGTTACCAAAGGGGGCGTGGCCCCGTTCATCGCCACACTGGGCATGATGACGGCGGCGCGGGGACTTGCCTACATCGTAAGCGGCGGCAGGCCGGTTTCGCAGTTGCGTCCTGAATTCACCGTCATCAGCAGCGGCAGTTTTCTCAACATACCCATTCCGGTGCTCATACTAGCCGTTGTGGCGGCGGTTTCCGCGATATTCCTCAGAGGCACGCGAGCGGGGCGGCATCTCTATGCCACGGGCGGCAACGAAACCGCCGCTTACGCGTCCGGCATCAACGTGCACGCGTCCAAGATGCTTGCCTACGCCGTATGCGGCGCCTTGGCGGGTCTTGCGGGAATCGTGCAGGCCGCGCGCAGTACCACCGGCCAACCCAACGCAGGTATCATGTATGAGCTCGATGCCATCGCTTCGGTGGTTATCGGCGGCACGAGCCTGGCGGGGGGCGTCGGCGGCGTCGGCGGCACCATCCTCGGGGCGTTGTTGATGGGGGTGATCGCCAGCGGACTGGACATGCTGAATGTCCCCTCCTACTATCAGCAGGTTGTGAAAGGTCTCATCATTATCAGCGCGGTGATGCTGGACCGGCGCGGGTCAAAAAGAAGCTGAGCACGGAGAAAAGGAACGAGTGCGTATGAGAATCCTGGGCAATGTATCTGCCGCGGCAGTGGTCATCCTACTTGCGGCTGGGGCCTGCGGCTGCGGCAAGAGCCGCGAAGTCCCCGGCGGGGGAAGGGGAGATGCGGCCAGCGGCGAAATCGTCATGGGCGTCTCTCTCCTGAACTTGTCCAATGAATTCATTGTTTTGCTTGACGAAGCCATGAAGGAAGAAGCCGCGAAACTCGGCGTGCGCCTCATTGTCAACGACGGGGCCCGCAGCGCCGAGAGGCAAGTCCAGCAGATTGAGAACTTCCTGCTCCAGGACGTGGACGCCATCATCCTCAACCCGTGCGAGCTGGATGCCAGCTCTCCCGCAGTTGATAAATCCATCGCTTCGGGCGTCCCCATCGTGAACGTGAATTCCCAGACCCGTTCGGTCCCCACGGCGTTCGTCGGGTCGCGCGACGAAGAATCCGCCCAGATCGCCATGCAGTACATCGCGGACCGGTTGGGCGGGAAGGGCAACGTGCTCATGATGCAGGGGTTCATGGGCCAGACCGCCCAGATCGACCGCGAACGCGGCGCCCAGGATGTGTTGGCCGCGCACCCGGGACTGAAGTTGCTTGCGGTCCAGACCGCGGAATGGGATCGAGCCAAAGCCATCACCTTGATGGAGAACTGGATTCAATCGTTCGGGGACGATATAAGCGCCGTGTTTGCCCAGAACGACGAGATGGGGATGGGCGCCGTGGTCGCCCTGGAACAGGCCGGGATCAAGGAAAAGGTTGTGGTAGCGAGCGTAGACGCGATCGCCGACGCGCTCGATGCCGTGAAGACCGGTCGCCTCGATGCCACAGTCTTCCAGGACGCGCAGGCCCAGGGCAGCACCGCCGTCCAGACCGCCTACAAGATCATCACCGGAAAACCCTTCGAGAAGCAGGTGTTCATTCCGTTCCAGCTCGTCACCAGAGACAACGTGGACGCGTTCATGCGGTAGCTTTCGCCGGTAACATCGCTCCTATTTCACGATGGTCAGGCGGTCGCGTTCGTTGCCATCGGCGCTGTAAGCACGCAGTTCAAGGGTGTTTCCGTCGATGTACAGGGTCTGGTAGAGGGCCGGGCCGCTGAAGATCACTTCGGCGTAGTCGGGTCCGCCGCCGCTCCAGTCCTTCGAAGGAATTCCAACCGAAACCAGGTATATGGTTCCCTCCGCGGGGGATCCGGCGGGTTTGCCTTCACGCATGGGCTTGCTGCGCAGGTAATGGTGCACATGGCCGCCGAACACCATATCGACGTGATACTTGTCGAAAACGGGCCCCCACACCGCCCGGATATCGGGGTAGTCTTCGGTGGGCGCGTAGGGAGGGAAATGGAACATGGCGAATTTCCATGTTGCGTTGGTGTTGGCCAGCTGGGCCTCCATCCAGGCAGCCTGGATGTCCAGCGGCGTGTCGATATCGAGGATCAGAAACAGGGCGTTGCCGTATTCAAAACTGTACATGCGCTCGGGTGCGATCCCCTCGGGACCGTTTTGGGGCAGCCCGAACATTTCGAGGTACATCCCCGCGCCCAGCCCGTCCTGGTCGTCATGGTTTCCTATACACGGCACGGCGGGCCGTTGCCGGAACACGGCGGTTGAATACTCGAAGAACTGGTCCCAATCGTCGCGATAAAGGCCCGTGCCCACAAGGTCGCCGCCGAGCATGTAGAAGGCGGTCTCGGGGTGCCGGGCAAAGGCGTTGCCAAGCATCTCGCCCCACTGAGGAGATCGGTGCGTGTCTCCCATGAAAACAAACGTGAACGGGGTGGCGGATGCGGGCCCGGTCGTGAATTCCGATTCTTCCGACCAGTGGTCCGGCGTAGCGTCGCCTACCCGGTATACGTACGCCGCCGCCGGTTGCAGGCCTGTCAAAGCCGCCGTGAACCAGTGGCAGACGGGATCGTTGGCCAGCAAACGGTCCTTTATGACGGCCTTTTCGGCGGTCACGGACTGCCAGGGGGCGTCCGGGGCAGCCTGTTTGGGCCTGTACTGCACTACACCGTTCTCAACGGCTGTGCCCGTTCGCCACTGGATGGTCTGGGTGGTGGCGGGCTCGGCGCTCCAGGTCAACGCCAGATGATCGGGCTTCTCCGACGAAGGAAACGGCGTCTGGCGAAACGCCCCGATGAGATGGGCTTCTCGGGCGCGCCCGCGCACCGTTGTGAGGAGCACGTGACCCGTGAGTTCGGGGGGCACTTCCTCGAGCACGAGTTCGGTCCAGTCGTGATAGGTTAGTGCTCCCTCGCACATAAGGCTTTTCGAGTAGGCGGCGGGCATCAGGTTTGTTACCCGCAAGGGCGTTCCGGGCCGCTGAGGGCCCACGGCGACGAAGTAGTGGGGGCGATGTTTGTCAAACCCGTTGATGCCCAGCTCGACGCGGCCCGCCTCGAAACGCTTCTGCCAGACTTCGTATACGTTGAGCTCGTTCCGCACGGCGAGAGCCGTCTTCTGAAATCCGGCCTCGGCAAGCCAGAACGGCGCCACCTCCTGTTCGTTGTGGCGCATTACCGACACCACCACAGGGACATTCACGTCGAACGTCCAGTATTTTGTGGCCAGAACCGTGCGCTCTTGCGGCGTTATGAACTTCCAGATGGTCTCGTAACCGGCATTGGCCAGTTCGTCAAGGGTCAAGGCGTCGTACATGCGCTGGACGACGTTATCCATGACCGCGGCCACTTCGGGGGCGGGCTCGGCATGAACCACACGCGAAACGATGACCAGAAACAGTCCGGCAGCACATGCCACACTCTGCAACAAGCCCAGTCTTGCTCGCATCGGTTTTCTCCCTGAATCTACGCAGCCCTGGCGGCGTTCATCCGCATAACGGGTTCCTGCGTGCCGTCATCGCGCTCAATACGTATAATCCTGCACGATTCTGAACCTTTCCCGGCCCGTTTGCCAACCCGGGTGTACGCATACTTGCAGATTACATCAACGAACGTCAGATTCAAAAGAAGCGTTCAGAGGAGATGAAACAGATGACCGGCCCCAGTACGTGGCTCTATGATGAGTTTACCTACACCGGCACGGACTACGGGGACCCGGCTGAAGTGGCCCAATACGAATCCCGCATGGCCCAGCTGCGGGATTTCGACGCGGAAGCCGGCGAGATCATGGACGCCGTCGGCCTCAGCCGCGAGCACACGCTGCTCGAGGTGGGCATGGGCACGGGGTGGCTGGCCCTGCGTGCCGCCCGGCGCTGCCGGTTCGTGTACGCGTGCGACGTCTCGATGTCCATGGTCGAGCACGCCCGGTCGCGGGCCGAACAAGAGCACATCCTGAATATTGCGGTGCACCACGCCGGTTTCCTGACCTACGCGCACGCAGGAAGCCCTGTCGATACCGTGGTATCCCAGCTTGCCCTGCACCATATTCCGGATTTCTGGAAGGCCGTCGCGCTGCAGCGCATCGCCTCGAACCTGAAACCTCGCGGGGTGTTCTGGTTCAAGGACGTCGTGTTCGGATTCGACCTTGCGGACTACGAGCGGGTGTTTGACGAGGCGCGCGCATCGTTTCCGCCCGCCTTTCGCGACCCGTGGGTGGGCCACGTAAACCGCGAATACAGCACGCAGGCATGGATCATGGAGGGCCTCCTGGAACGGGCGGGGTTCGCCATCGAGTCCGCCAAAGATGGCCCGCTACTCACGGTAAGCTACCTTTGCCGCAAGAAGGCCTGACGCTCGAGAGCCGTCACCGCGCGGCGAGATTCACCGTGGCCTCCGCCGTTACGCCGCTGGCCGCGTCGCGGAAGGCCAGACGCCACGTCCCGGCTGGCTCGTTCAGGGCGAACGGGATCGATGCCTTCCCCTGACCGTTGGGACATGCGATGTTCTGGCTATACTGGCGGTGAGAGGTGTTGCTGCCCGGCGCAAACACGTCGACGCGTACAACGTGATACTCGGGCTGCGCGCCTTTGGCCGTCACCGCAGCGGCAAGTTCCAGCGTATTGCCTTGGACGGATTCCGCGGCAACGGTGACGGCCAGGCTCGACACCGCGTAAGGCATGAGCGCATAAACCAAGGGGCGCCCGCGCGAGATCGCGGCGTTCCAGGAGGTTATGGGTTCCTCTGCCGCGGCCCGTCCCGCCCGCATGTCATAAACATATGCTGGCGCGTCAATTGAGACGGTGAGATTCTGCGCTTCGAGCCCCCGAAGCAGGATGTCCTGCTGGAGACACAAGTAGCGCAGAGAACCATCCACAAACAGGGTCTGCTCGACGCAGCGGGCGGGTTTGCCTTCCGCGGTCAATTGCGCGTACGGCTTGACGCCGGCCAGCGCCAGTTGCCGCGCCAACGGCTCCAATAACAGGCGCTCGCGTCCTTTGTGGCGCAAGGTGTTGATGGTCGAAAACGGCATGTTGAGCAACACGGCGTGTCCATTGCCGAACGAGTTGGTGATCAGACAAGGCACGTCCCCCGCGTTGATCTCGGCCTTCCCGTGGGTGATTTGAAGACCGGTCTCCAGCGAAGCGGCGGTTATCGTCTCGCCCCCCAGTTCGCAAGTGACCGTCTTCGGCGCGGACTGGAACGCTTCCAGGCCGGCTGACAACTTCACGCCGAACAGGTCATCCAGCAATCGCTGGCCGCGAACCACGCCGTTCTCCGTGAGCAGGCACGCGCGGCCGTCGGCAATGATGAGGCCGCCCCGTTGCGCGAACTCCCGTACAGCCTGCACCAGCGCATCCGACATGCACGTAGCGAGGGGCAAGACGAGCGCGCGGTACTCATCTAACCGGCCCGGGGCCGTCTCGATATCGGGCGCGGCAACGAACGAGTATTGGCAGCCCATGTCCTGCAACGCGTACATGACGCCCGTCAGGTTTGCCAGCCAACCGGGCACGGGGGCCTTGTCCGGCACGGACTCAAACAGTTTCGCGGCAAACAGGTCGGCCTGATTGTAGAGGACGGCCACCGCCGAGTCGTCCCGGCGGCCGTGAAGCAGCAGCTTGCCGGGACCCGCCTTCACCTCCGCCGCGCTGTCGAAAAACCATTTCCCCATGTGCGAGATCGACATGTCGGGATTAAAAGGAATGTAGTCGCAGCCCCACGATGTCCACCACCAGCACGAATTGTGGCCTCGGAAGAGATTGTGCCAGGTAATGGCCGAGAACCCGGCTTCGTTGTCGGCCACGGCATTGCCCCATTCGCCGGTAAGGGCGCCCGGACGCTTGAACGAGCGGACCAGCTCGCCCTGGAGCGGTTCTATGGTGTAGACCTGGTTGAGCTCGAGGTTGCGCGTAAGCTTGTAGAAATCGTAGCCGGCCAGCCAGTGATAGCCGAGCAGTCCGTCCCATCCCACCCTGGCGCCGGGATCTTCTTTCCGCACGAACCCGGCGAATGTCTCGTGCAGTTTGGCGAACGCCGTGTCCATGAACATCCGGAAATCGAACCATGGCGCGAAACTGGCGGTCTGTTTAGCGGCCTCGTCCAGAAGCATCGGAGCGCCGATCGCGTCGAAACTAGTATAGGCCGTCTTCCACGCGGTGTTGAGGGCTTCTATGTTTGGATACTGCTCGCGGAGCCGCGCGCGGAACGCGGCGGCGTTTTCGGGCGACAGATCCACCTCGACGCGCGCGGAGGCAAGGTAATTCTCGTCACCTAGCGTGTAAGCCGCTGGATGATACGGCGCGGCCTGGCGGGAGCAGACTTCCATGGAGGCTCGTTCCTGCTCGAGCCAGGCCTGGTCGAAGAGGCTGGGCCGCAGGATATGGTCATCGCCCGACTCTCCGGCAATGCGCGTCACGTAAGGCACCAGGCGCTGACCGGATTGGGCAGACACAGCGTACTCGCGCGCCGCGCTGGCGTCGGTGTACCCGCGCATATGGCATAGATCCATCATGTCCGAGCCGAGTTCATAGCACAGACGGTTCTCTGCGCGCAGAACGATGTCCCCTTCGGCGTACGACCACATCAATATCGTAAAGTCGTCGTACGGATAGGGCGCCGCCGCCGTGAAAGCCATATTCGCCGTCGCCAGGAGCGCCTGTCCCGATACCAGCTGCATATCGAGCCGGTGCGGGACGACAACCGGACGCGGAAAGTCGACGACTGCCTCGGCACGCCCGTCCGCGGCCACAGGGGCTTCGGCCCGCGCTACCACGCGGTCCACGCAATCCCGGAGCTCGAATACCGCGCGCAGCGTTCCCGGCTCCGGAGCGGGGCTGACCGTTCCGGATACCGTAAGCTGGCCGCCCTCGGGCATATCTACCGCCGGTGGAGCTTCCGGGTGGTTCTGTTGCGATGGCGATACCGCAAGGGAGGCGAGGGCGTATTCCGGGGCGACATCCAGGGTCGCGCCCCCGAGTCCCACGCATTCATTGGCCTCATTCAACGCGACAACGTCCACGTAATACGTGTGCATCGCGGGCAGGGGCGGTATCTGAAGGCGTGTACCCGTTTCGTCGAGCAGGTCATCACGCAGCGCGCGCACGGTATCCGTATCGTCTTGGATGCGCGCCAGCACGCGGGTCCAGTTCGCGCCCGAGAAATCGAGCGGCAGCGTGGTTGCCGTGGCCGCCATCACAGGCGCGAGGGACTCGCCAAACGCGATACGCGCGGGAAGCGGTCTGCCGGCCGCCGCCGCCCAGATCAAGCCGTGCAGCGCGAGGAGACGGTCATCGTTTCCATCCAGGCCCTGTTTCAATGAATTCAGCGGCAAAAGGGTGCAGTAGTGCGCGATATTTGCCTGAAACACCAGCACCCGGCCCTCGCCGTACCGGTATGCGCGCAGTGGCGGAGCGTCGCTCAACCGCCCGCGGCTTCCTTTTCGCAGGCTGGGAATGCGCTCCCACGGCAGGTAGGCGAGGAGCGTGCTCGCCAGTTCCGTGTCTTCCTCCGCGAAAACTTCCTGCGGCCACCCGGCCATCGCGTCCGCGCCGCCGGTGATGATCAGTCCTTTGCCAGCGCGGACCTGTCCAAGGATCGTCTGTTGCAGGCGCGGTCCCAGGGCCTGCCCTTCAAGCGAGCCGGCAACGATGACGTCCCGGTTGGCATCCAGGCAGATGTTCACGGCGTTTCGCATGGCCAGGCTGGCGTTGAGGGCGCCGATGCCGGTCTGTCCCCTGTAAGGCCACATGTCGGGACTTGCGATAACGGTGCTCGAGTCGAAGTATTGGCGCCGTACGTCCAACTCGACGCGCCGCGCGAGTTCCATGGTGTCGTACGCCGCCCAGCGGGGCGCCAGCAGCGCCGCGCGGACCGGGCCGCCCGGCAGACTTGCGGCCCAGGGAAACGCCAGCGGTTCCGGGTTTGGACGCCACAACTCGGCGGGACGGTCGAGGCTCGATTCATCTTCCGCTCGCACGCGCGCCACCCGTTCTTCGTCGACCGGGAGCGGCACGAGTGGCTGCTCCCAGTCCGTGCCGGACAAGGCCGCGAGGGCGTCCGATTCAGCATTAGCTATCCGTCGAAAATACGCGCGCGTGGCCTCATAATCGGGTATCGAAGGACATTCGTATAGTCCGAGAGCGAAGGTGCGCCGCTCGGGCTTCAGAACAATGTCCGTGTACTCGGCGTAACCCCCGATTTCGGCTACGGTCACACTCGCGAAGGCCGAGGCGTCGCCGAGCAGCAGGCCCGCCGAACCAGCGCCTTTGCGGCCGGGCTCGATATCCTCGAACAGCAGCCACCGTTCCTGTGTCAGGTCGATTTCGGCCGCCCCTTCCGCAAGGGTGCGTACCTGACTTGTCAGGCGCCGGTTGTAGGGTTTTTCAAACGTCGCGGGATAGGCCATCAGCCTCAATGTAACCTGTTTGACCTGCTCCTTGGGTTCGTAGCGTCCGAAAAACAACAGCTTGTCGCTGCGCGAGGTGACGGCGAACCGCGCGACGGCCTTCACTTTCGGCGTGTCCCACGCGTACTCGACCATGGCATCCGGCCCAAACTCGCGGATGACACGGAACTGTGCTTTGTAGTCGTTGATGTTGAAACCATCGAAGGTCCACTGGAAAAACCCTTGGTTGTACCAGTTTTCCATGGAGGGCTCGGCGATGCCGAGGGGCACATACCCGATCGTGGGCGCCCACTTGGGGAAGGCGATGCGGCCGGAATCGCCGTTTTGTTCGAGGTATTCATAGCGTAGGGTGTAGGCAGCCGCGGCGGTCGCAAGCGACACATCCTGCACGACGCGCTTCCCTGCATCCGTAGGCTCGGACCGCTCGTTTACGACCGCGCTCGCGTCCTGAAGCACCTCTTGTGCAAAGGACGGAACGCCAGGAAGTACGAGACAGAGCAGTGCGGCGATTCTTCTGGACATCGTGTCGTCTCCTCGTGAAAAGCGGCTCACAGCGAGCGTGTTCGCACCGTGATCTTATAGCCGAATACCCCGGCACAACCCAAATTCAGGTGTGCCCGCCCGCGCGGAAGAGGACTCCCACGCCGGGGAAAAACCGCAGAAAGCGGCCCGCTCACCAACGGGGCCCCGAACGAGCCCGTCTATAGCCGCGGCTTGTCCTGGCAGGTTACCGGCCAGGAGCAAGGCTCCCCCTTTTCCTGTGAAGGGCCCGGGCAAAGGACCCATCCGAACGGACGCGGTCAGGCAACCAAGGCCGTCAATATCTCAAGAACGCGCCGATGCCGGCTCCCTCCTCTTTCAGGCGGTTCCCGGCTTCGCCGTGCAACACTTCCACCTTGCCACCCTCGCGCGCGGTACTTTCGACCAGCAGGTCCAGCACGTTCTCGTCGGGCCGGATCGGTTTGCCGAAGAAATCGGTCAGTTTTGCGCCGCCGCCGTTCGCCGGCAATGTCGGACATTCCTTTGCGAGCACCATGAAATCGCGCGGATACACGAGCATGCGTACCCGCCCTTCGACGGTTGCTTTTACCGTAGCCGGAAGTCCGATCGCCGCCAGATGACTCTTTGCGGCGGCGGTCAGCAGTTCTTCCGTCAGCGCCATTTCGCTTCGGCACTCGTAATCTTCATCCACCCGCAATGTCTCGTCGAGCACGGTTCTTCTGTCGGCCTCGACGGGAAGCGTGACGGTGCTCACGACACGGTGCTTCAGCGGTTCCGACAAGAGGCGCTCCAGATCGGCCACGGCTCTCGACGGGCCTCCGAGGATAAGCCGGTCGAACTGGGTGCTCTTGTCCAGGTCTTTGAGCGCCCCCACAACGTTCTTGAGATGATGCTTGGCATGTTCCTGGGCGTTTCGTTGAAAGCGCATTTGAGACCGCGTCTGGTCTTTTCCCGACGCATCGAAGTGTTTTACGTCTTCCTCCGCGACTAATCCCTTTTCCTCTTCGATCTCACCCATGTAGACGGTCAGCAGGCGCGTTTTCCCGCGGTCTGTAAGCGCAACGACATACCGGGGATGTCTATTTCGCGCTTCGAGGAACGGCCGAATAAATGGACGGGGAAGCCATCGGGCATGGTTCTCGATGGACATGCGAAAATCCCGCGCCCAGAAGAAATCCTGCGACGGGTCTGCAAAAAGCGCCAGCGTGCGGCCCGACGGACGGTATTCCGCCACGTACTGGCGGACCCGGACGGCACACTTCTCGAAGTCCCCGCGTTCACTCACATCACCGGCAACGCCTTCGATGCCTCGAAGCATGTTGTGCAGCGGCACTTCAAACTGCCGGTTCAGATTGGCGGCGCGCGCCTGATCGACGTTCAGGTACACGCTCAACATGTTATGTCCCTCTTTTGCGGCGTGATGAATCAGCGTCTGCAGCTCGTCATGTGTGATCATGTGTGGCCCTCCATGTTGATAACACACACGCCAGTATTGAAAAACGGGCATTCCGGGCATGGCCGTTGCGCCAGACCCTGAACCGCCCGTGGCATGCCGTTCAACATCTGTTGCACTTGACCATCGCTCGTGTAGCTCGGGAAAAGGATGAACAGGGGACGCGAAACGTCATTGGGGGGATTGGTGGCGCGGTCACACTGGAACTCGTCTGCCAAATGGAGAATGGTTTCGCCGGCCCCATACCTCTGCGAGTGGTTCGCAACCGTATAGCTCTCGAAGTCTGCGCCTCGAATCAGCATCAGCAACTCCGCAGCCAAGTCCAGCGCTGTATCCACGGGTAGCCGGTCCTGCGTACCTAATGATACACCCTGAAGGGCATCTTTGGACCGCATATGTTCATTCTGGCCTTCTACGCCGGCCGGCACTGCCGGGAAAAGCCCTGGGCAAAAGCCTTCAGGCAATCCTCATGCCAACTCCGGA
>DAOLNV010000007.1:41667-43487 GCA_035416745.1 Candidatus Hydrogenedentota bacterium
ACGATTCTGTCGCAGAACACGAACGACACCAACAGTGGCCGGGCCTACGACGCCATGCGCGAGACCTACCCGACGTGGGAAGAGGTGATGTCCGCCCCGCCACGGCAACTCGAGAAAGTTCTCAGACCCGGCGGCCTCGCAAGAACCAAAACCGCACGCATTCAGCGCATCCTGAGATCGATCGCGGATGGCGGGACGCTTTCGCTGGACTCCCTCGCGGAAATGACCAATGAAGAGGCCGAGGCGTACCTGCTGGGGTTTGACGGCGTGGGCTACAAGACCGCGCGGTGCGTGCTCATGTTTGAGCTCGGCCGCGATGTATTCCCCATCGACACCCACATCCATCGTGTATTGATGCGCGTGGGGGTCATCCCGCAACGCATGAATGTAGACCGCGCGCATCAGCATCTCCCGGGGCTCATCGAGAAAGGGCGGTGTTACCCGCTGCACATCAACCTGATTCGCCACGGACGGCGGCTTTGTCATCCGAAGAACCCGAAGTGCTCGGCATGTCCGCTCCGGCGCCGGTGCGCTTTCTACTTCGTCGAGGGCAGCCTTTCGAAAACAGGCGCCACTTCCGGACCTTTGAAGCCGTCAGACCGCCGAAAGAAGCTCACCGCGGACTAGAACGGCCAGTCGAACCGCGGTGCGGGAAGGCGGAACGCCCAGTCCAACTCCTCGAGCAACTCCTGCGGCCCGTCCAATTCATCGGTGACCGCGAGCCCCGTCGCCGGCACGGCCCCCAGCCACATTCGCGTGAACGCATTGATCGACGCCCGCAGTGTGGGGAGTTCCTTCGCTGTTCCTGCTCGAGCGGCGCAATCAGCCCCGAGCGTGACGATATAGGCGCCCGCGGTACCGCGCCATGCCGTGCCGTCGTCCAGGTACTGCGCGATGGGGTCGGCAACATTCAGGTTGAACCGCATCTCGCCGCACCGCAAATGAGTTTTGGCCAGGCATTTCGGGAGGTCCAGGATGCGGGCTTGCCTCGCAGCGAAGGCCTTCTGGCTGAGTTTGAAGCGGCCTTCTTCGCGCACGCTCAGCTCGCGAAATGGATTCCGGAGGACATCCTGGAGGGATATCCCCGGCGGCTCGAAAAGCTTGACCACGCGCACTTGATCGCCCATTCCCGATATCAGAGCAAGGAGTTCCCTGAGTTGCCCGGCAGTCTTATATGCCATCCAGGAGAGCCAATACGGTCCGGCGCCGGGTTTCTCAGGCAAAATCCACATGGCGTGCGACAACGCGCCGGAGGAGGCGTCGCGGTACCCCAAGCCGAACGCGTCTTTCGAGCCCAACATATCCGCGCGCGTCATTTCAGGGGGCAATAGTATGCAGGAACCATGCACGCGCCGCCGGGAGATGCGGCATTGATGCACTGCCTCATAGTCCCCGGCTCCGAAACGACATGGCGGCCGAAACCCCGCGTCCACGCGGATGTGGCCCGGATCGATCAGGAATAGATGTTCGCAGGCGCCCGTTCCGAACCCGAGCAGGTTGTAGAAACCTTGGTCGAACATGCCCAGTGCGGCCACTTCCGCGCCGTTCCCGGCTTCGAGCGCAAGAGCCTGCGCGGTAAGACGCTTCGCGAGCCCCTGCCTTTTTGCGACATGGCTCGTGCAGACCGCCCGGACGCAGGCCAGCGAGAGGTCCGTATCCACGTATCGCATCTGGCCAGGCGTCATGAGGACCGCGCATTCGGCGGCCCCGTTGACATCGGCAACTACCGCGTTCCCCGACGAAAGGAATGCATCCAGGCGCTCCTGATGGCGGATGTTTTCACGTTCCTGCCACCCCACCTCCTCCCAGATGCGGTGAAC
>DAOLNV010000007.1:43587-71820 GCA_035416745.1 Candidatus Hydrogenedentota bacterium
GATGGCGGATGTTTTCACGTTCCTGCCACCCCACCTCCTCCCAGATGCGGTGAACAGTCTCGCGGTCTCTCGCGGAATCATACGGCCGCCAATTCATCACATGGCCCCCCTTCAAACGTTATGACAAAGAAACCCGCTTTTCCCGGATCTATGCGCATCGAACGCTACTCAGCATATCAGGATTGCGCCCGGCACGTGAAGGCGGTATAGTCCTCGCAAAGGCGTTGGAGAACGCGAATACGGCGCGGTCGTGCCCTCTGCCGGGGACTTGATGTCTGAGGACAACCTATCCATAGCCGTCGTTTTTCTGATCTACCTTGCCGCCATGCTCGGTTTGGGGTTTGTGTTCTTTCGCCGCACCGAAAGCACCTCCGACTATTTCCTGGGCGACCGCAAGCTCGACAAATGGGTCACTGCACTGAGCGCCGAGGCATCGGACATGAGCGGCTGGCTTATGCTGGGGCTTCCGGGCGCCGCTTATCTCTCGGGCCTCTCCGCCTCGTGGATAGCCATCGGGCTGCTCGCGGGCACATACGTGAACTGGCGGTTTGTCGCGCGGCGGCTTCGGTTCTTCACAGGCGTCTCGGAGGAAATCATCACCATATCCGACTACCTGGAACACCGCTTCCGCGAGAAGCGCAACCTTCTGCGAGTCGTGTCGGCCTTATTCATCCTGGTCTTCTTTCTGATCTACACGGCATCGGGGTTTGTGGCAAGCGGAAAGCTGTTCAGCACCGTCTTTGATATGCCGTACAGCGCAGGACTGCTCGCGGGCGCCGCCGTGGTTGTCTCTTACACCTTCCTGGGAGGATTCAACGCGGTCTGCTGGACCGATTTCTTTCAGGGGTCGCTGATGTTTGTCGCCATCCTGGCCGTGCCGCTCGCGATTCTGGATGCGGCAGTAGACAGCGGAGAAATGAACGCCGCTCTGACACAACTCTCGGCGTCGGATCCTTCTTTCTTCACCATTTTTGGCGACAGTGGCGCCGGCGTCGCTGCTTTGCTCATCGGCACGATCTCCTCCCTCGCGTGGGGCCTGGGATACTTCGGGCAACCTCATATTCTCGTGCGGTTCATGGCCATCCGGTCCGCAGATGATATTGCCGTCTCCCGGCGCATCGCCATGGTCTGGGTCACCTTTTCCCTCGTGGGAGCTGTGGCGGTCGGCATACTGGGCCGGGCAGCAGGAGGCACGTCACTGGAAGGGGCCGATGCGGAGAAGATTTTCATGGTGTTGGTGCGCGGGCTGTTTCCGGGGGTATTGGCAGGGGTGTTTCTTTCCGCCATTCTCGCCGCGATCATGAGCACCGCCGATTCGCAGCTCCTGGTCACCACTTCCGCGTTCACGCAGGATTTCTACCGGACGTTTCTTCGAAAGAACGCCAGCGACGCGGAACTGGTCTGGGTGAGCCGCCTGACCGTCCTTGGCGTGTCCGCCACGGCGTTGCTCCTGGCCTTCTTTTCGGAAAAGCTGGTGTTTGCCATTGTGGCGTATGCCTGGGCGGGGTTCGGCGCGACGTTCGGGCCGGTACTTGTCGGCTCGCTGTTCTGGAGGCGCATGACCTGGCAGGGGGCACTGTGCGGCATGGCAACAGGGGGAATCACGGTGCTGACATGGGGCCGCCTCGAAGGCGGGATTTTCGACCTGTACGAAATCGTGCCCGGTTGCGCCGTCTCGGCCGCGGCCGTGATTGCCGCGAGTCTGGCATCCCCGCCGCCCCCGGAGGAAGCTACCCGCGAGTTCGACCGGCTGGTGTCCGAGATGAAACAAAGGGGTACAGCCGCAGAATGACAATTGCGCACCGCCGCATTCAACCACGTGAAAGGCATGCTGAATGACAGGCCTTCTGGCAATGTTGCTCGCGCCTGTGTTTGCGTCCTCCCAGGAGGACGCGCCGGCCTTGTTTCTTGCATGCTCCGAGTTCAACGACGTATACCGGCTGCTGGCGGTGGCCGAGTTTCGTGTGGCCCGGTTCGATAGTCCCGCTGAAGCCGTTTCCGCTGCTCCGGCCGAGGGCAGTGTGCTTGTGATGGCCGACGGATATCCGGACGTGCAGGCCAGTCTCGATGAGGAAGTCTTTCAAACGGCGGCGGAAAAGAACCTGCGCATGTATGTCGAGTTTCCCACTCGTGTCCCGGGTATGGCGCTCGGGGCGCCGCGGTCTGCGCGCTGGGAGCGGGCCGTTGTGACCGCGGATTTCTTCGGGAACGAGCTGGCCGAAGGGCGGATCCTGGCGATTCACGGATGCCGCTACGTGCCGGTTGATGCAGCAAATCCTCTTCTTGTCATGGCGCGGGTGGCGGGTTTCGACAGGACTGTCTTCGGCATGCCGCAAGACGCCGCGCCAATACTCTTCGAACACCCGAACCGGCCCATTCTCGTTTCCACCACTTGCCTGAGCCGGTTCGTGACGGCCCGGTACGCGCCGAGCGGCGCGTGGCAGCGCATCTGGAGGCGCATCCTGGCATGGCTCGACCCGCGTCTGGCGTTGGATGCATTCAAGTATAGGCCCGTGGTGCGCCCGTCATTCGATATGAACGCGCCGCTTCCGGACAATGCCGAATTCCTGGCCTTGAAACGCGGCGTGAACTGGTTTTTTGACGCGAAGCTCTTCGTAAATCCTGACTGGCCGGATGATCGTCGCTCGTATCCTGAGCGCGTGGGGCCCATGCCCGGGCCCGATTGGGCCATCGGAAACGGCAGCGGCGGCATGCTCGAAGGATTCAACTCGACGATTCATCCCGACGGCTCTCAGGATATGCGCTGGTGGCTGCGGAACGACTGCATGGGCGAAGGACTAATGGCCCTGGCATTCCACGCAAAGCTCACGGGCGAGGAACGCAGCCGGAAAACCGCCAACAACCTGGGCGACTTTATCTATTTCGAATGCGAGGCGACCAAAGGTCCGCGCGACGACCCCCAGAATCCCTGTTTCGGGCTCATGAGTTGGGATATCACGCAAAGCCTGGGCGTCTTCTACGGCGATGACAATGCGCGGGCATTACTCGGAGCCATGGCGGCGTCGGCGCTTCTTGAAACCGAGCGATGGGACAAGAAGATGCTGCGCTGTATGCTCGCGAACCTGCGCACGACCGGACAACTCGGGTTTCGCGATGGACGCATCGATGAGGGGCCCCTGCTCCAAAACGGTTGGCAGTATTATTTCCAACGCAAGAACACGCATTACGCGCCACACTACGAATCCTATCTCTGGGCGGTGCATTTGTGGGCCTATAACCAAACCGGTTACCGGATGTTCCTCGACCGTGCGAAGAGCGCTATCCGCATGACCATGGACGCCTACCCGGACCAGTGGCGCTGGACCAACGGGCTCCAGCAGGAACGCGCCCGAATGCTGTTGTGCCTTTCTTGGCTGATCCGCATCGAGGATACGCCGGAGCACCGCGCCTGGCTCGATAGAATTGCCTCCGACCTGCTCGCGTCGCAGGCCGAGTGTGGGGCGATTCGCGAGGAACTGGGGAAGACCGGCTCAGGCAGTTTCGCGCCCCCCGCGTCAAATGAGGCATACGGGACCGCTGAAGCGCCGCTAATCCAGGAGAACGGAGATCCCCTTTGCGACCTGCTCTACACGACCAATTTCGCTTTTCTGGGACTTCATGAGGCCGCGGCCGCGACCGGAGACCCGCGGTATGCCGAAGCGTCGAACCGGTTGGCAAGATTCCTGTGCCGGACTCAGATTCGGTCGGAGGCGCATCCTGAACTCGACGGCGGCTGGTTTCGCGCGTTCGATTTTGAGCGATGGGAGTATTGGGCCAGCAACGCGGATCTCGGTTGGGGAGCATGGTCCATCGAGAGCGGCTGGACCTGCGGATGGATCAACGCGGTCTTCGGTTTGAGACAGATGAACTCCTCGCTGTGGGACCTCACGAAGGACAGCGACATCGAGAGGCATTTTGCTGAGTTGCAGCCCGTGATGTTTAAAGGACTTGAAGACGCGGCCCCGTGAGGGCGACAATCAGTCGTTGGCGCTATCCGGCCCGGTCAGCGAAAACCATGGAGAACGCTCGATGACAGCAGTACTTTGTTCGTTGTTCTTGTTTCTTGACGCCGCGCCGCCGGCATTTGTCGCGGCAAAACCGGTCTGGCCCGAAGGCCGCGAGACCGAGATGAACCTGTTCGTGGGTTTTCGCGCGGTATTCGAGCATCCAGGCGAGGGTCCGGTGGTAGTGCGCGTGACCGGCGCCTCGAACTACCGCGTTTTTGTGAACGGCCAGTTTCTGTGCCATGGTCCCGCCCGCGCCGCCCATGGGTTCTTCCGCGTGGACGAATACGACGCCGCGCCGCTCCTTCGGTCCGGCAAAAATGTCGTGGCCATCGAAGCGGCGGGCTACAACGTCAACAGTTACTACATCATCGATCAGCCCGCCTTTCTTCAGGCGGAAATCGTGAAAGGGGAGATGTGCATCGCAGCCACCGGTTCAGAGACTCCCTTTGAGGCCGCCATTCTCGGCCAGCGCATCCAGAAGGTCGAGCGGTTCAGTTTTCAGCGCCCGTTCATCGAAGCCTATCGCCTCGATGCCGCGAGTTATGCATGGCGTTCGGACGCCGGGGCGGCAATCAATCCGTGCCCCCTGGCCGTTGTAGCCGGCAAAAACCTGATCGCCCGTCATATCCCGTGCCCCACCTTTGAAACGCGTCCGGCTTTGCGCGTGGCGGTTCAGGGCAAGCTTTCGCCGGGACAGAACGTCGAGAAACCGTGGCCGGGACACGCCGGAGGCATCAATCCTGAATACAAAGGCTATCCCGCCGAAGTACTCGACGTGCATCCCTCGCAGGAAATACAGAAGATCGCGTCCGTTGACGTCGAAGCCGTGGATACGCCACTCGTGCCCGGTGCGAAGGTGGAATTGCCTGAGAACACATTCCGCATTCTCGATTTCGGCACGAATTTCAGCGGGTTTCTTGGCGCTACCATAACGTGCACGGCGCCGGTCACGGTGTACTTCGCTTTCGACGAGATTCTCACCGAAACCGACGTTCAGTGGCACCGCATGGGCTGCGCCCAGTTCATCCCCTATTACCTCGAGCCCGGCAGGTACCCCGTGGAGTCCTTCGAGCCCTACACGATGCGCTACGTGAAGGTGATGAGTGTCGGCGGCGCCTGCACCATCGAGAACGCCCATGTGCGGGAATACGTGTATCCCGATGCGTTCGAGGCCACTTTCGCGTCAAGCGATCCGCGCCTGGCAACACTGTTCGAGGCCGGCCGCCAGACCTTCATCCAAAACAGCACGGACGTCTTCATGGACTGCCCGTCCCGCGAGCGCGCGGGATGGTTGTGCGACAGTTTCTTCACGTCGCGCACGGCCCTTGTGCTGAGCGGCGACACGCGTCTTGAGCACAACTTCTACGAGAACTTTCTGTTGCCGGACAGGTTCGCCCACCTGCCTGAGGGCATGTTGCCCATGTGCTACCCCTCGGACCACTACAACGGCAATTTCATCCCCAATTGGGCTATGTGGTTTGTCGTGCAATTGGAGGAGTACGCCGCGCGCAGCGGCGACCGCGCCATGGTAGACGCCCTGAAACCCAAGGTCCTGGCGCTGTTCGACTATTTCAAGAAGTTCGAGAATGAGGACGGCCTGCTCGAGAAACTCGAGAAGTGGGTATTCGTTGAGTGGTCCGCGGCCAACCAGTTCGTACAGGATCTCAACTACCCCACCAACATGCTGTATGCGGGCACGTTAGCCGCGGCCGGGCGCATGTATGGCATGCCCGAACTGGTCGAGAAAGCCCAACGCATCCGGCAGGTCATCCGCGAACAGTCCTTTGACGGAGAGTTCTTTGTCGACAATGCCGTCTACGAGAACGGGGAGCGCAAGGTGACCCGAAACCGGTCGGAGGTGTGTCAGTATTTTGCTTTCTTCTTCGACGTTGCAAGTCCCGAGACCCACGGCGAGCTGTGGGAGAAGCTGCATAAGGAATTCGGACCGGACCGCGGCGAGACCAAGGCATATCCGGAGGTGCATCCCGCGAATTCATTCATTGGCAATATGCTTCGGTTCGAACTCCTCTCGCGCTATGGGCTTGGGTCGCAGATCACGGGCGAATCGGCGGGCTATCTCATGTACATGGCCGAGCGTACCGGCACCCTGTGGGAGAATGTGCACGACCGGGCAAGCTGTAACCACGGTTTTGCGTCGCACATTTGCTTCACCCTCTATCGCGACGTGCTGGGCATCTACCGGTTCGACCCCATCGGGAAATCCGTCACGTTGCGATTCAACGAGGTAGGGCTGGATTGGTGCGAGGGCCAATTCCCGGTACGTGACGGCATACTCCGCCTGCGTTGGGATAAAGCGGGGGATATCCTGCGCTACCGGTTCGACCATCCCGACGGCTATGCGGTGAAGGTCGAAAACCCAACGGGCATCACCCTGGAACGCGTGGAAGACTAACTGCCAGCGCCGTGCCAATGCGCTTGTCGCTATCCTTCGGGACGGCGCCAGGGTATCTTCGCGTCAGGATTCCGGACAGCGGCATCATTTGGAGGAAAACACGTCATGTATGTTTCATTGTGCATCATCAGCGTGCTGTGCGTCGCGGCGCCACAAGGGAATCCTGGGGAGGGCGCGCAGCTTCCGGAGCGGTGGTTTGCCTACCGTTCGTTCCGGCCGTCCTCGGAACCCATTCGCGAGTTCGCGCAACTGGGCGTGGACATGGTGTGCATATTCCCTGCCAATACCGACTGTTCTCTCGGCGTGCCCTATTGCGTCTCGCCGCCCATCTGGACGGGACGGGACCGGTATGATTTCGCTTCGCTGGATGCCCAGGTATCCATGGTAAGGGAGGCTAATCCCAGAGCGAAACTGCTATGCCTGGTTGACCTTAATACGCCCCTCTGGTGGGTGCGGCTTCATGGGCGGCAGTCGGGTTTTGAAGACACGTTCTATGACCAGGGCAAGACCATCGCGACGCCCAAATGGCGCGAGGATACCAGGGCCTATCTCCAAGCATTCCTGACGCACATGCAGAAGACGTATCCCGGCTTGGTACAGGGCTATGTGCTTGCATGCGGAGGAACAACCGAGTGGCAGGACTGCAGTTGGGGCGAGGAAAGCGCCACACGCCGGGCGGCATGGCGCGCATGGATGCAGGAGCGCGGAAAACCCGATCCCATCGACATCCCGCCGGCGTCAGTGCGCGAACACGTCACCCACGGCATTTTTCGCGACCCGGCAGAGGATGCGCTGGCCGTTGATTACTGGCGATTCGCCCACTGGGTTACGGGCGACGGCATCCTGTACTTCGCGCGGGCCGCACAGGAGGTGCTGAACCACGAAACAGCGCTGGGCGTGTTCTACGGTTACATCCTCGAGTTGGCCGACTCACGGCTCCTTTACGAGGGACACCTCGATTTCGATCGCGTGTACCGGTCGCCGGACCTGGATTTCTTCATCTCGCCCGGAACGTATCATGACCGGCAGACCGGCGGAGGAAGCGGTTACATGGTCGCGCTCGAGAGCGTCCGTTATCACGGTAAACGGTTCCTGCACGAGATCGATCACCGGACGCACACTTCCAAATCCACCGTCGAACTAGGCGTCGCGGTACCGGGCCATAACGATGGGTTCCCCAACGAGCAGGCCACCATCGCCGGGTTGCGCCGCGAATTCTCGTTGGCTCTCGTCGAAGGGACGGCCCTCTGGTGGTTTGATATGTTCGGCGACTGGTTCAAGGGCCAGCCCGTGCTCGACGCTATCGGCCAGATGCAGGCTCTGTGGAAAGACCTTGCCTCGGAACCCCGCGTATCCGCTTCCGAGGTGGCCATGATCGTGGATGCAGACAGCATGCTCTTCGTCGACGGGAAGGCGCCGGTTGTCCGCGAACTCATGTACAACCAGCGGGCAGGCCTGTATCGCATGGGCGCGCCGTTTGACGTTATCTCGATGGCCGATCTCGTGGGCATCGATATGACACGCTATAAACTGGTGCTCTTCCCCAATCTGTTTGTGGTGGATAGGGCCAAACGCGAGGTGTTGGATTCGAAGATCCTGCGCGACAGCAAAACCGTCGTCTGGGTGTATGCGCCGGGAATCATCGACGGCGAAAGATATGACCCGGCCAACGTCGAGTCATTGACCGGCCACGCTTATGGCACTCAAGAGATGGCCTCCAAGCAGATGAGCGCCTGGACGTCGGTGTTCGCGCCTACGCCGAACCTGCCGGGCGGCGTGTTGCACGAGCTCGCGCAGCGGGCGGGCGTGCACGTGTATTCGGATGCACAAGAGCCGCTGTACGCCAATGCGCGGTTCCTGGCTGCCCACAGTCTGGAGGGCGGGGACCGGACCTACCGCCTCCCCCGCACGTGCGCCCGGGTGACCGAACTATTCAGCGGCCGGGTCGTGGCCGAAAACGCCGGGGAGTTCACCGACCGCCTTGACGCCCCGGGAACGGTGCTGTACCGGCTGGACTACTGACGCGCGCCCAATCAATTGCCGCCATTTCGCGACCCCGACACGCTGTACAGGTCTCATTTGGAATCATTGGCGCAGCGCCTGCGGCATTTCCTGGAACGCGAAACGCCGTTGCGCTAAGATCGGGGCCTCCGGGGCGCCCAGTCGTGGGGCGCGCCGGGCGCACACCCGCAGGGGGTACCATCGTGAGCCGATTCCCGGGTCTGGAAACCGGACTACCCAAGATAGGCCGCCCGTTCCGCAGCGCCGCGGGCTATGCCGTGGCGTCCGTGTTCCTGTTTGCCTGCTGCCTGCTGTGCGTCCTGGCAACCGGATGCCGCAGAGAAACCGCTGCGAGCCCGCGGGGAGACGGCAACAGAGCGGCGGGCGGGGTCATCCGCGTAGACCTCAATGTCTACAATCCCGGTACGATACCCTCGGGCATCGGCGAACCCAACAAAGTGTCGGCCGAACTCGCCGAGGAGTGGCAGGCAAAGCGCAAAGGACCCAAGATCCGTTACCAGCCCCTCATCAACACCGGCAGCAGTGAGGGGGAATGGCTCAAGACCCAGCTTATCGGCGGGGTTGCGCCCGAGATCATCCACATGAACGCCGAGATCGCGTGGCCGGATGTCGGCAAGGGCTGGTATGTAGCACTGGATCCCTATATCGAGCGGCCGAACCCCTACGTCGAGGGCAACAAACGCTGGTTCGATATCTTCAGCAACCAGGACATGCTCAGTGGCAAGCGCGCTCCCGACGGCAAGCTGTATTGCATCCCGCTCGACATCGTGGAAACGGGCGTCTTTTACAACAAGGACCTTTTCGCCAAGGCCGGGATTACCGAGTTTCCGCAGACGTGGGACGAGATGGAAAAGGCCTTGGGCCGGTTCAAGGAAATGAACATCATCCCCATGACCTCGGGCGGCAATCTGGGGTCCGATTGGGGACAGGACATCATCTTCGAGATGCTCTACCACAACATCATGCCTGACTTGGACCTGATACCGTCGCGCCCGGATGCCGAGAGCTATCTCGGGCACTATCTCGAGCCCCGCGAAGCCGGATTCCTGTTCACAAAGGGCTTCTTTTCGACCCGTGACCCCAGATGGCGCGAGATGAACCGCATTCTGCTCGAGTGGCGCGGGTATTGGGCCAAGGAATTGAAGAACAGCGACCCACTCCGCCTGTTTGTCACCCAGCGTCTCGCCACGCTGTGGGACGGGTCGTGGTCCATCCGCCGCATGGTCACGGACCCCTACATCGATTTCCAGTGGGGCATCGCCTACATCCCGACCATCACGCAGGCGACGAGCCCGTACGCTTCTGGCTCGCCAGCGTCCATCATCGGGGGCGGCGCGGTGCAGTTGCACGTCTCCAACAGCGCGATCATCAACGGCAATCTTGAGGACTGCATTGATTACCTGATGTTCCTGACCGCGCCGCGGAATATCGAGCGGCTGGCTTCGGAGGCTCTCGTATTCATCCCGAATATCAAGGGAGCAAAGATGGATCCGCGCCTGAAACCTTTCAACGAGATCTTCCAGCGCCAGCGCTGCGCCGTCAAGTGGCTCGATTCGTTCGACGGAGAATACAAGAAGTATTGGCGGCGCATGCTTGATTATTACCTCAACGGCGGCGTTGAACTGGACGAATTCCTCGTCATGCTCGAAGGCAACTTTGCCAAGTGGGTCGAGGCTCACCGCGGCGAGCCCGGCTGGGATTTCGCGCCGCTCGAGGAAGCGTGGAAACCAAGGGAAGCGGTCTTAGTCCGTGAACTCAAACAATCCGGATAACGCGGCTGCTACACGCGGCCATGGAGCGCGAAACGTCAAGCGCCGAAGGGCGGGCCAACCGCCTCTTGCGCTGGTTTACGGTCTGCTGCTGGCGCCCGTAGCGTTCCTGCTGACGTTTAACTACATCCCGGCCGTCTCCGCCCTCTACCATGCCTTCACGAAGTGGGATATCGGCGGCGAGAGCACCTGGATCTGGCTGGCCAATTTCACTGAACTCGCCCGTGATCCCGTTTTTCACAAGAGCATCGTCAATATCGCCAAACTGGGCGCGTTTGTCTTCGTCGCGAACCTCACCGTGCCATTTGTCGTTGCGGAGATGATATTCCATCTGAAATCGGAGCGGTGGAGCTATCTCTGCCGGGTGGCCGTGGTCTTGCCGATGATCGTACCCGGAGTGGTGACGTTCATGCTCTGGGGATATATCTACTCCGATGCCGGAATCCTGACGGAACTGCTGGTGAGCCTCGGCCGGTACGATTGGGTCCACGGATGGCTCTCGGACCCGAAAACAGCGCTGTGGGCCGTAGCGTTCGTGGGATTCCCTTTTGCGGGGGGCTTCAACATCCTGATTTATTACGCGGGGCTGGCCAACATTCCGGGAAGCGTTCTCGAAGCGGCCGAGTTGGACGGGCTTGGCGCGCTGGGCCGCATCGCGCGCATCCATATCCCGCTCGTGCTGCAGCAGGTCAAACTGCTCGTGGTGGTGACCGTGATCGGCGTCGTGAACGGGTTCGAATCGATTTACATCCTGACACTGGACGGCGGGCCCGGCTACGAGACCACGGTGCCCGGCTTGTACATGTATCTGAACGGGTTCAGCTATCAGCGCATGGGGTACGCCTGCGCCATCGGCCTGCTCATGCTGCTGTTTCTCCTGGCGTTCACGTTGACCTTGAACCGTTTCATGCGGACCGAGAGTTACGAACCGGAGACCTGACGCATGGCGAACGAACAGCTCCAGAGACGGTGGCGGCAGCTTGTGGGCGTGCTATGGCGGGCGGGTCTCATGCTCATCCTGCTGACAACGTTCTTCCCATTCTTGTTCATGCTCATGACGTCCTTCAAAGACACACACCAGTTTTACCATTCGTTCTGGCTCCCCGCGTGGCCCGTCCGCTTTGAGAACTACGCGGGAGCGTTGACCGACATGCATGCGTATATCGCCAACAGCATCTTCGTGACGGCCGTCAGCATCTCGGGCATTCTGTTGTTCGGGTCGATCTCGGGATTTGTGTTCGCGCGCTACCGGTTCCCCGGACGCGAGGTCATTTACTACGGCATGATCTCGATGATGATGATCCCCGGAGTGCTGTTGCTCGTGCCGTCGTTTCTGTGGGTGAAACAGCTGGGGCTGCTTGACTCGTATGTGGTGATGATCCTCCCCTATATAGCGGGCGGACAGATCCTCGGCATCTACCTCCTTCGCGGATTCTTCAGCCAGATTGACAACGACCTGTTCGAGGCCGCCCAGGTCGACGGCGCGGGACTGCTCCGCCAGCTCTGGCACGTCGGCCTTCCCCTCGCCAAACCCGTGCTGGGCGTCGTCGCCATCGTCAGCGCCCTCGGCGTCTGGAACCAGTTCCTCTGGCCGCTCGTCACGACTTCCAGCGAAGAGGTCATGGTGCTCACCGTCGGCATGCTGCGCTACAACTCGCGCGTCGCTGGCCAGTACGGACGCATGTTCGCCGGGTACACTGTCTCAGCCATCCCCCTCGGCATCCTCTTCCTCTTCGCCACCCGCGTATTCATGAAAGGCATCACGGCAGGGGCGTTGAAGGCGTGACTCTGCCGTCCCTGCAGGACTCGATCGTGCGCAGTCGGAAACCCAGGTCTGCGTCACGCGTGCCCGCGTGACTTGACCTGGGCTATTGCCTTTCGTCCCTGACGGGACACTGAGGGGCGGCGTAAACGCAGCAAAAGACAAAATGGAAACCTTGCGGTCCGCTCCGGCACTCAAGAGGATATCGGGAGCACTGGCGTGTCCGTCCGCGGGGCGGACAAGAAAACCCGTCCTCCCCTGCGAACGAAAAGACGCAGCGGAACACTCGACTGGCAGGGCGCCGGTGAGTAACTCCCGAGCTACAACGACGCGGCGCATGCCAGCCCAGCGCCGCGGAACCCCAACGAAGCAAAGTATCACGCAACTCATTTATTGAAGCAGGTCCATGTTTCGGGCCTTCAGCCCTTTGGGCTGTTTTGGATTCGGTTTCCTGGCCCTTCTGGCCAGGCTGGTATGTTTCGCGCCGTTGGCGCTGAAGAAGCCAGCGCCTGGTGACCGACGGGTTGCGCCGCGCTTACGGGCTCAGACCGTCCGGGTTCCGGCCACGGAGGGTGGGTTTTCCAACCCGCCCGTAAACAATCGCGCGGACCGAATGGGTGGCGCTCCCTCACTTGCTTGTACTTTGCGGACAGGAGCCTGTCTCATTTGAACGCAGCAAGATGCCACACCCACATTCTGGAACCAATCAAGAGCACAACGCCCGCCCGCGCTCATCTTATGCCGCTTGGCCGCCCAGCGCACCAGGGCGCCGCGGACTCATTCCTCAGAGAAGTAGCCGGTATCAAGCCGCTTGACCTGATAGGAAGTCATTGGTGTCACGCCGATATCGTAATCAATCATGTATTGAGCCAGCTGTTCGCCATCAATGAGGATAATCTTCGAATCGATGCGCGAGGCGTACTCGTAAGCCTCCCGGGTGAAATCTGAAGTAGTGATAAAGACGCCCTTCCGGGCGCGTTGGCCCTGCAAAGCCCCGGCGAATTTCTGAATATCGGGCTGGCCAACAGTATTGCCCCAGCGCTTCGCCTGAACGTATATTACGTCTAGTGCGAGCCTGTCTTCATTGATGATTCCGTCGATCCCCTCATCTCCGCTCTTGCCGATGGCCTTGCCGGCATCTTTCAGACTGCCGCCGTAGCCCATACCGACCAAGAGAGCGACCACTGTCCTTTCGAACAATGCGGGCGGGCTGGTCTTCAGTTGCTGGAGAAGTTCGCTTGCCAGTTCTTGCCGCAAGCTCTGATATGCGCTTTCGAGGGCTTCCTCTGGGGTCGTATCCGTATCCTTTTCCTCTATCGCGCCCTCATCCTTCTCATGACGGATCGCCCGAAATTCCTGGAACTCCTCGAATTGGTCGAGGAACTTTACGTTGACCGTTTCCGGCTTCTGATTCAGAACCTCAAGTCCACGTTCGGTGATCCGGAAAACCGAACGCCTGGGGGATTCCAATAGCCCCGCCTTCTTCATGTAGGTTCCCGCCCAGCCGACCCTGTTGTCGAATACCGGTTGACGTCCACTTGGAAGCAGTTCCCGCCTCTCATCCTCCGTGATACCAAAATGATCAGCCAGAACCTCGACGGCTTGGCGACGCGTATGCTCCTTCTTGTCGCTCGCATATTCAAGAAGGGGAAGCATTATTGATTGATAATCAGGTATTGCCATCAGTACCCCCTTTGCACCTCGCTTTGGTTGTGCACCACCACAAATCAGGTTCTTGTCCCTCAGTTTCTAAAGCAAAAGCACGAAGCGAAAACAGGCCCCGAAAACCCCATAACCAGTATAGCACTAATTCTGCTTCATATCCGCGTCGTCAGCTTCTCTGCTCTTGCGCCGGCTGAGGCCAACGGATTATTGCATCCCTTAGAATCCCCTGAAGCTGGCCCGTTCAGCTCGGGCAGAGCCGTCATGGTGATACCTGTTCACTGGGCGCCATCTGCACCGCATGAGCCGCATATTTGAAGATCCTTGCCTTTTTGTAGAAGATAACGGGTTTGATGGGCCTATTGCAGGCATTCACGAGGAGCATTGTCACATGGCGTTAATCATCAATGGCGAACGGGTGGAAGACGAGTTCATAGCGCAGGTCCGAAATCAACTGGCTTACCAGCACGGCTCGGGCAACGGCGTGCCAGAGTGGGAGGCCTTGGGCAAGGACCTGGATACCTTCTCGAAGGACATGGTGATTGCCCAGGCGCTCATTCGGCAGGAAGCCGCCAAGAACGGCCCCGCCGTATCCCCAAAAGAGCTGGACCAGGAACTCAAGCGTATCCGGGGGGAGCACGAGTCCAAGGAAGCGTATCAGGAACGCCTTCGCGAGGCCGGCATTACCGAGAAGCAGGTGCGGGCGGACATCGAACAGCGCATGAAGGTCGACAGACTCCTCGACGTGGCCTGCAAGGATATTCCGCAGCCCACGGAAGCGGAGATTCGAGCGCATTACGAGGAAAACAAGGCGCTGTTCCGGGATCCTGAGCGTGTTCGCGCGTCCCATATCGTGAAACACATTCAGGGAGGCACGATACTCGATATTCAGGCGGCGTATTCGCAGATGCAGGACATCCACAAGGGATTGAAGGCGGGATTGAGTTTCGAGGGTGCGGCCCGGCGCTTCTCGGACTGCCCGGAGAACGACGGCGACCTCGGCTACTTTGCCCGGGGCGCGATGGTGCCTGAGTTCGACGAGGTGGTGTTCAACCTGGAAACCGGCGAGATCAGCGAGGTCTTTCAGACCCCGTTCGGCTACCACATTGCGAAGGTCTACGACAAAGTCCCGGCCAAGGAACGTCCTTACGAGGCAGTCGTGGCGCACGTCCGGCAGACGCTGGTGGATGCGCGGGAAAACGCGGCCATCGACGCCTATACCGCCCAACTCCGCGAAAAGGCCGAGATTCGGGAGGAATAGTCCTGCGGCGCGGGGCTGTGGAAGCCGCTTGTCTGGTCGCGGCGCGTTCGGGTCAGAGTCTTTGACGAATTTGCCAGCACGCGTTGATAATGGAAGCTCTCGAAGGGGAGACGTGACATGAACCGGCGCGAGTTTCTTCTGCGTTCGCTAGGTGCAGGATCGGCTGCGGTGGGATGTGCGGCGTATTCTCGCCGGACGAAAGCAGCGTCCGAGACGCCCAATATCGTCCTCATCCTGGCCGACGATCTCGGATACGAGTGCCTGGGCTGCTACGGTAGCGCGTCGTACCAGACGCCAGTCCTGGATTCGCTGGCGAGGACGGGCATCCGATTCGAGCGCTGCCATGCGCAGCCGTTGTGCACCCCGTCGCGCGTGAAGCTCATGACCGGCAAGCACAACTTCCGCAATTACAAGGCCTTCGGCGTTCTGGACCCCGGCGAATACACTTTTGCCCATCTGCTCAAGCAGCGGGGGTACGCCGCCTGTGTTGCCGGCAAATGGCAGTTGTACGGCCGCCAACAAGGGTGGGAGGGCAAGGGTTCGATGCCCGAACAGGCCGGTTTCGACGAGTATTGCCTGTGGCAGGTGAAAGAGTTGGGCGAACGCTACGCGAATCCTACTGTCCTGCGCAACGGGATGCTCGAAACCCTTGAGGGCGCCTACGGGCCAGACGTGTATAGTGATGCGATCATCGACTTCATCAAGCGGCATCGCGGGAAACCGTTCTTCGCGTACTATCCCATGTGCCTCGTGCATAACCCGTTTGAGCCTACCCCCGACAGCCCCGAGTGGGACACGGCACGCGGACAGCAGGACGACAAGTACTTTGACGACATGGTGGCCTACATGGACAAGACCGTGGGGCGCATCGTGGATGCGTTGGCCGAGCTCGGCCTGCGCGAGAACACCTTGCTGCTTTTCACGGGCGACAACGGAACCAACCAGCGCATCTCTTCGAAGATGCGCGACGGCAGCCTTATTTCAGGCGCCAAGGGCCTCACTCTGGATACGGGCACGCACGTACCGCTTATCGCCAACTGGCCGGGCGTTATTCCCGAAGGACGGGTCTGCGGCGACCTCATCGATTTCGCCGACTTTCTGCCGACCTTTGCGGAAGTGGCCGGCGGAGCGCTGCCTCGAGAGCAGGTGGTTGATGGACGGAGTTTCCTGCCGCAATTGCTCGGCCAGAAGGGCAATCCGCACGAAGCGCTACTTTGCTATTACGACCCCCGATGGGGCAATCGGGAGCGCGCGTGCTTCGCCCGCGACAAGGAATGGAAGCTTTATGACAACGGCCGCCTCTTCAATGTGAAAGACGACCCGCTCGAACAACATCCGATATCGGGCGAAATCCAGGGAGCGGCGGCGGCCCGCGCCAAACTCGAAAAGGTGCTCGAGATTGTCCCGTGACCGCTTCTCACAAAGCCCGCCAGTTTTGCGCATTGCACAACTTGCAGCCGGTCTGCATACTCCTTTATGATGCCTTGAGTCCGGCGGCCGGAGATGGACGGCCGCCCTCGTTGAGGTCTTATATCTAAATGACGTCCGTACCGCACGATGAGGCATTCTGGCTTTCCGCGGCGGCGCCTGAAGAACTCCGCCGCATCGTGGATGCCTTGTACCGCGCGCATCGGCTGCTATCGGCGATCACGGACCTCGACGTCCTGCTGGAACGCATCCTCGAAGAGACTAAGCAGGTAGCTTGCGCCGAAGCCTGTTCACTTCTCTTGTACGATACCCACAGCCAAGAATTGTATTTCCGAATTGCGCTGGGGGAGGGCGGCGACCTTCAGACCCTGAAACGCGAAATCCGTCTCAAACTTGGTCAGGGCATCGCCGGGACCGCGGCGGCCAGGCGCGAATCCGTGAACGTCATCGACGTGAAAACCGATGGGCGTTTCTACGCCCTTGCGGACCAGCGCTCCAACTTCCAGACCCGTAATCTTCTGGCCATCCCCTTGATTGATCGCGATGAACTTGTCGGAGTGGTTGAGGCTGTAAACAAGATTGGAGGCCCGCATTTCACGGATATCGACCTCCGCGTGATGCAGATGTTTTCGGTCCTCACGGCCACCGCGCTGGCAAATGCCCGCCTGATCGAGGAAAACCTCCGGGCTGAGCGGCTCGCCGCCCTGGGCCAGGCCGTCGCCGGCATGTCACACCATACCAAGAATATCCTCGCGGGTATGACAAGCAGCGTTGACCTCATTGACCAGGGGCTGCAGCTGGGCAACCAGGAGTTCTTGAACCAGAGCTGGCCCGTTTTCAAGCGGTGCACCGAGCGCATCTCAAATTTCGTCGAAGACATGCTGGCATACTCGAAACCGCGAGTGCCCATGCGCAGGCCGTGCGATGTGAAGGCGATCATTCAAGACGCATCGGAAACGTTTCAAGGATTGCTCGTTGTCAAGAAAGTGCAGCTCGATGTAGACACCAGCCGTCTGAAACACCGCGCCAATGTGGACGAAAGGGCCATCTACCGCTGTATCCTGAACCTCTTGACCAACGCGGCCGACGCAGTTCCGCGCGAAGGCGGGCGCATCTGCATATCGGCGGGCACCTGTCCCGGCGATGCGTTGTGCCTGGAAGTCAGCGACAACGGCCCGGGCATCGCGGAGAATATCCGCAATACTGTGTTTGACCCCTTCTTCTCGACAAAAGGGTCCGAGGGGACCGGGCTCGGGCTTGCCGTTACCAGAAAGATCATCGAGGAACACGGGGGAACTGTCGAAATCGATACCGCGCCCGAAGGGGGCGCCCTTTTCAGGATACGCATTCCCTCATAACAAACAATACCATGAGGTCTGACAGTGGCGAAGAAGAAGGCAGATAGTATCGAATACATTGGATGGACGTTCTGGTTCGTGGTCTTTGTGCTAATTGCGATCCCGGCTATTTACGTGAGTTTTCAACTTGTCACGGAGAGGACCACGTTTCTGGTGCCCATCTCGATGGGCGGTATTTCGGCCGCTGTCGGCGCTGGACTGCTTTCCTGGGCCGTAAACGTCGTTGTGCAATACCGGGTGAAGAAACGGCAACTGGCCGCACGCAAGAAGGCCAAGAAACGGTGATCGGGACGCTGTACCCAGCTTACACTATGAGTTATGGCTGAACTTCAGAAAATCGAGACCTACCTGATCGAGCATCCGGAAGATCACGCTCAACGGTGGAACCTCACCAAGAAGCTTTACATGGCGTGTGAATATCGCGATGCCTTGTCGCATCTGCTGATCCTCAAGCGCCACATCGATTGGAAACTGAATCACAGCCGGTACCTTGCTGCAACATACTACCGTTTAGGACGGTACGACGAGTCGATCCAGGAACTGCTGTCGGCCATTTCCGCATGGCCCAACGAAATCCCAATTCGCGAACAGCTCGCTCGCGTCTACGAAGTCTCGCAACAGACCGAGGACGCCATTCGGGTCTGGCAGGATATTCTCCAGCTCGATACGCACCATCCGATCGCAGCCCAGACTATCCAACGGCTGCGTACAAGCCCCGGAGAGCCTTCCTCGGAGAATGAACTCCGCCTGAACGAAAGCGACAGCGGCATCGATCTCGCTCCCGGCATGATGTGTCCGAAGTGCGGCGCCCGCAACAGCCTGGAATTTGACCGCTGCTGGCAATGCCACGCGTTACTCACGGGTCTCGGCACGCCGGTTCCGGAGATCAAGAAACCGCCGTCACCCCACTCTTCCGCGAGGATATGGACCCTGCTCATCGGGCTCGCCACCGTTGCGCTTCTCTCGGCAGGGGTCTATATAACCCTCAAATACGCCGTTAGCCGTCCGAAAGCCGAGGCTGGGCTCATAGTTGCGTCGAGTGTGGACATGCTGCTGGATTATGAATGGTTCGTGCCGCGGGTGGCGGTGGGGTGTGCTCTGCTGCTCGCTTGGCCCGCAATCCTATGGCTGGCGGCGATCACGTGCTGCGATCAACCCGTCCCCTTTCTGCGTATCCTCGGCGTGAGCCTGCCGGCCTGCGCCGTAACGTACGTGCTTCTCTGGCTACCGTTCCACATAGTTCCTCTCGCGTTTGCAGCACCCCTGATTCTTACATTGATCATGATCCCCATCATGTTTCCGGTCCGGTTCTCCCGGGCTCTTGTTGTTTGGTCGGTTCAGGGCGTGCTCGTGCTCGTCTCAGCGTCCGGCGTGATCATAGCGGTCATCGATGTTGCCACCTTGAACCATTTCGATGCATTGCGAAAACTGGACGAGACCCACGCCGCCGAAGTGCCGGATGGCGAGTATGTCTTTACGGTATCCAAGTTTCCGGCTGCGCACACCATCGCATGGAAGAAGACCGGCTCCGAATGGGTCGACAGCATGGGGCAAATGGCGCTTTTCACCGTCACGCGCGAGGGTTCTGACGCTCCAGTGACGGCCGAGTTCTTGCAGGCCGGGCACCCGATGGTATCCCGCCCAAACGCAACGCCGCCGTTTCGGTTCAATGTCAAAATCGCCCCTGTCCGGAACTACGAGCTGCGTCTTCAGAGCGAAGACAACACACCCGTTCGGGTGAGCATTTCGGGACTGCTGCTGCCGGAAGCGATACAGCGGTAACGCGCATGGGTAATGTCTTCAGAGAAGCCGCCGCCATGCGCTCCATGGACCTGTCGGATGATGCCGGTCTTCTTGCTGCGGCAAAATACGCGCTCGCGCATGATGACGATCCTGCGCATGCGTTCCAGGTATGCCGCCTGGCGGTGCGGTTGTTCGAACAAACCACGGCCGCGCACGGCTTATCGAGCCATGACAAGCGAATCCTCGCTGCGGCGGCCCTTTTGCATGACCTCGGCTGGACGACCCGCCCGGAGGCGCATCAAAAGGGCTCGCGCGACATCATCCTTCAAGCGACTCTCCCTGGTTTTGACGAAGAAACAATCAAGATGATCGCCTCGGTTGCCCGCTACCACGGAAAGACATATCCCGCAAATACGCATAAGATTTATCGGGATTTGAGCGAGACCGCTCAGGCTGAGGTCAAGAAGCTGGCCGCAATTCTGCGAATTGCCGACGGGCTTGACCGCACCCATGCGGGGACCGTCAAATCCCTTGAGGCACGTCTCAAAGCAGACGTGCTTACCATCGCGGTCAGACAAGAGCCGCGCAGCGCCATCGACATCATGGGGGCTAACCGCAAAAAGGGCCTGTTCGAGGACCTCTTCAAGGTCAAGGTCGTCATTCAAGACTAAACCGCTCCGCGCCGTCTGCGCGCGCCGCATGGGCGGGCCCGCATGCGCGTTGCGCCTCCAAATCTTGCAAGACCCGGCCAAATCCGCTTTACTTACGTTGCCGAACGGAATCAGCCCTCGTGAAAAGGAGATGTGACGTGCTGACGCGACTATGCCTGTTCAGTTCTCTGTGTGCCTTGGCGTGTATAGCCCAAGCCGAGCCATTTGACCTGGGTGTCATGTCCTTCAACATCCGGTACGGAAGCGCAAATGACGGCGACAACTCCTGGGAACATCGCAGAGACATCGTGGTGAATATGATGCAAGCGCGTTCGCCCGATATTGTTGGCATGCAAGAATGTCTCGATTTTCAGGCCGACTACATTACCGAGAAGCTGCCGCAATACCGCTGGTTCGGCGTGGGGCGCGAAGCAGACGCCTCGGGCGAACGCATGGCTGTCCTTTACAAGTGGAAACAGTTCAGTCCTCTCGAGGTCACCAATTTCTGGCTTTCGGAGACCCCCGAGGTCCCGGGCAGCAGGTCGTGGGACAGCGCGTGCCCGCGCATGGTCACCGCGGCCCGGTTCTACCACCATCGCACGCGCCAGTGCTTTGTCTTCTGCAACACCCATTTTGACCACCGAAGTGAAGCAGCGCGCCAGGGGGCTGCGCAAGTACTCTTGAAATACGTGACATCCCTCGGCCAAGCCATGCCCGTCATCGTCACCGCCGATTTCAACTCGAAGGCCGGGGATTCCGTCGCGTGGCGCACGCTCGTGCAAGGCGATATTCGAGATGCCTGGCTTGTGGCCGACAAGACTGCCGGCCCGCCCGTCACCTTTGGCGGGTTTGGGCCTCCCGAACCGGGCGCTGACGCCCGCATCGACTGGGTGCTCGTCCGTGGACCTATCGCCGTCACGCATTGCGAGACCGTGCTCGACCAAGAAGGCGGACGCTACGTTTCCGACCATTTCCCCGTCGCCGCGCGTCTTAGAATCGCGCCATGAGCTGCCGCGGTTTCGTGTGAACACGGCGTCGTTAGGCAGTTCGATGCCTGATGCAACATCGGAGCTCCGTGGTTCATAGCGTCGGATCGTTAAGGGTCTTGCGCCAGTGGGCGAGGCGCAAACGCAGGTCGTTCAGCACGGGGGCGTATACCGCGGAGCCGATAAGGTCGTTCTGTTCGTAGGGATCCGTTTCGGTGTGGAACAGCTCTTCGCGTCCAGTCTTGAGATGGCGCACGAGCTTGTGTTGCGGTGTGCGCACCATGCGAAACAAGTGGGCGTAATGGCAGAAGATGCTGTCACGAAGCCTGTTGCGGCGTCCTGTAAGCAACGGGGTCAGGGTGCGTCCCTGCACGGCGTCGGGAATAGGGGCCCCCGCCAGGTCGCACAAGGTCGGCATAAGGTCCATAAGGTCCA
The DNA here is from genome assembly GCA_035416745.1 of Candidatus Hydrogenedentota bacterium. NCBI lineage: Bacteria > Pseudomonadati > Candidatus Hydrogenedentota > Candidatus Hydrogenedentota bacterium. Next base: position 65,084 of record DAOLNV010000007.1, read on the forward strand.
CCAGGGCGTCGCATTTCACGCCGCTCTGAAACCCGGGACCACGGATGATCAGCGGCACGCGGACGGATTCCTCGTACATGTTCTGTTTTCCGAGGAGGCCGTGGGCGCCAAGACTTAACCCTTTGTCGCTCGCAAGGATGATCACGGTATTGTCCAGCTGCCCCTTCTCCTGCAGCCGGTGAAGAACCCGCCCAATCTGATTGTCGACGTGCGTGATCATCCCGTAGTAACGCCCGAGTTCGCGTTTGACGGCGGCGGGTTCCAGTGGCCTTGGCAACAGTTTCTCGTCACGTCCAGTGAGTGTCCCTGGGTCAAACGCAGGGTTCGCCATGAAGTTTGGCGGCAGGCTGAGGTGTTCCGGCGGATACAATGCCTCATACTTCTCGGGGGGCGTCCGGGGATCGTGGGGGGCCGTGTACCATACGAAGAGCGCGAACGGCTCGTCGCAACCTCCGTCCAGAAGCTGGAGTGCGCCGTCTGTAAATACTTCCGAAGGGTTCCGCCGCACCTGGGCCGGCGCATCGTTCGGTCCTTGTACAACGGGGATGCTTTCGTAATTGTGCATGCCTCCCAGAAATACGTTGCGCATAAGATAGAACCCATGGTCGCAGGGCCGCCCGTCGTTGTGCCATTTCCCCGCGAATGCGGTCTGGTACCCGCGCTGTAACAACTCCCGCGCGACCCGGGGGGCGTCCGGGCGAATCGCCTGTCTGAAGAACGTTACGCCATTGCGAAAACCGTACTGTCCGGTCAACAGACTGGCGCGGCTGGGCGTGGAAACCGGGTTGGAAACGTGACAGTGAGTGAAATGAACGCCCCCGCGCGCTATCCAATCCATATTGGGCGTGCGAAGCTCGCGGTTGCCCGCCGCGCCCAGTGCGCGAAAGTTATGGTCGTCTGTCAGGAGAAACAGGATATTGGGTCGTGGGTTCGGATGCGAAGCTGCCATAGGCGCCCCCCTGCTTATTATAGGAAACCGGCGCGGTTCCCCCGCCTTCTGGGCAAACCTAGGGTATGCCATTCGGGCCCGAACGCGCAACCTCTTGCGGCGGTCCACGGTTTAATCCCAGCCTTCCGCATGATAAACTTCCGCGTGGCGCAGAATGCAAGAAGGAGGACCGCGCTTATGCCGGAAGGACGCAAGACCATCCACGTCATCTGCAACACGCACTGGGACCGAGAATGGGCGTATCCCTTCGAGGAGACGCGATTGTTGCTTTTGGATTTCATGGACAGCTTATTGGATCTGCTCGATCGCGACACCGAATTTCACTCGTTCCTGTTCGATTCGCAGACCATCGCCTTGGACGACTACCTGGAGTTGCGGCCCGAACGCCGTGAAGACATGGAACGCCACGTGAAATCGGGCCGCTTCATTGTTGGCCCATGGTACTCGCTTCCGGAAGAATACATCGTGAACGGCGAATCCCTCGTTCGCAACCTGGTTATCGGGCACCGCAAAGCGCGCGCGCTTGGCAAGGTTTCCAAGATCGGCTATACCCCCTTCAGCTACGGACAGACATCCCAAATGCCCCAGATCTACCAAGGCTTCGGTATCGACACGATCGTCTTCTACCGGGGCATCAATACCCCCAAGAGCGAGTTTGTTATGGTGGGGCCCGACGGTTCGGAGGTGTTCGGAACCCGTTTCGGCTGCCTGAGCCGCTTCAGCTATTACTTCTACGTGTACCGCATGCTGGTTCACGGAATGAGCCGCGACGAGTGGTGGTACGACTGGGACCGGGGCGCGTGTCCCTTCCGTCTCGCATCCACCCGCAACCCCCGCGCACACTACTATATCCTTGATCCTGAAAGGAAGCAGTGGAACCCGAACCTCCTCCCGGACCAGCTGCAGAAACTGGTCCGCGACGAATCCGAGCATTTCACTACGGACCACATCGCGTGCATGCAGGGTTTCGACTCGAGCGCTCCCGACCCGCGCGAGACGGAGATCATCGAGTTGTGCCGCACGCTGATGCCCAATCACGACATCAAGGCATCCAGCCTGGCGGATTTCCTCGAGCTGGTGAGGAAAGAGGTCAAGAAACCGTATCGGATCGAAGGCGAAAGCCGCGACCCCGGTGCTACCGGCAAATGGACCCATCTGTTCGGCGACGTCATCAGCGCTCGGACCCGCATCAAACGGGCCAACGCGCGCAACGAGACAAACCTCCAGCGCTGGGCCGAACCCTGGAGCGCGATTGGCGCCATGGTCGGTGAACCCTACATGAAAGCCCCGCTGGCGCACGCCTGGAAACTGCTGCTCCAGAACCATCCCCACGACACCATCTGCGGCGCGGGTGTCGACCAGATGGAAAAGGATGTCATTCATCGCGCGGACCAGATCGACCTCATTGCCGAGGGCGTGGCCCGGCGCGGCATGGGGGCCGTCCAGGCCCGCATCGACAACTCCGGCCTCTCCGACAAAGACGCCGTATTGACCGTCTTCAATCCCTCGCCGTTCCCGCGAAAGGGCGTCGTTTCGTGCCTTGTCGACCTGCCGGACAAGACCGGTTACGAGAATTTCAGCGTGGAGACTCCGGAAGGCGGCCGCCTCCGCGTACAATACGCGGAACGCTTCCCCTTCGGCACGCTTGTGCGCAATCTCCAGGACATCTCGCTGGAGCTTCGTTCCGAGCGAGTGCGCTGTCACATTGAGACCGGGGATATCCCGGCGCTGGGGTACCGCACGTATCATCTCGTGCGCGAGGAACGGCTCCCCTATGAGCCCGGAACTCTGGCGCCCGAGCGAAACGTGCTCGAGAACGAGTACCTGCGTGTGACGTTCAACCCCGACGGCACACTCGATCTCCTGCACAAGGCCATACGGCAGACGTATGGGGGCCTTCACTATCTCGAAGACACAGGGGAGACCGGCCATTCGTGGGTCCACATGGAACCCGATGATAACCAGACAATAACCTCGCACGGCTTTCCCGTGTCCATCGCGATCGAGGAATCGGGGCCGCTCCTGGCGCGCGTGCGCCTCGACTACCATATGCGCATCCCCGAGGGATTGCGCGACACGATGGACGCGACTTTCCGGGAACCCGTCGATAACCACACCGGCCGAAGCGACAGATACAGGGATATGGTAGTAACCTCCCGGTTCACGCTCCGCGCCGACTCCCCCATGCTCGAAGTCACGACCTCTATGGATAACCAGTGCAGGAACCACCGGCTGCGCGTCGTATTTCCAACACGCCTCAACACCGATGCCACCTATTCCGAAGCAGCATTCGACGTGATCCAGCGCGACATTCACGTCAAGGAAGGTTCGCCCTATTTCGGCAAGTCCAATCCGCAATATCCCATGCACCGCTTCGTTGAGATGACCGACGGCAGCGCGGGATTCGCGGTGTTGAATACTGGCATCCGGGAATACGAAGCGATGGATACTGCCGAACGGCCGTTGGCCATCACGCTGCTTCGGGCCTTCACTTTCCGGCAATCTCCGGTAATTGACCGCTGGGAAGTGTATCCCGAGATGGAACTCAGCCAGTGTCTCGGGCATCACGCATGGACCTACGCCCTTTTCCCCCATGCTGGGGACTGGTCAAACGGCGTGTTTGAGGCCGCGGAGACGCTTACCCTGCCGCTCGAAATTGCGCAAGCTGGCGCTCATGCGGGGACGCTCCCCAAACACCAGAGCTTCCTCGAGGTCAAGGGCGGCAACGTTCAAATGACCGCGTTCAAACGCGCGGAAGACCGCGATGACAGCTTTGTTTTGCGGTTGTTCAACCCGGAAGACCGCGGAACCACGGCCACGATCTCGTGTTTCAAGGATATCCGCAGGGCGTGGCTGACGAACCTGGACGAGGAACGCCAGGAAGCGCTTTCCCCGTCGGGCAACAGCATCAAACTGAAGGTCGCCAAGAAGAAGATCGTTACCATCGAGTTTCAACTCTAAAAGATGGAGTCTGGAAATGTCGTTTCCCGAATTTGACAGGCATAACGTGAAATTCTACCCCTTGCGCGAGCGCGAAAACCGCGTGTTCATCGAGCGCGACCACATCAAGCCCGAGGAATCGCCGCACCCTCTGACTGCGCAACAGCGGCGCTTGATCGACGAGACCGCGGACCGAATTGCCGCGGCCCGAAAGTGCGGAGCGGCACGGATGCTGACGTTCGGAGCGCACGCCATAAAGAATGGTCTCGCGCCGGTCATGGCGAAACTCATCGAAGACAAATGGATTACCCACCTCGCTACCAACGGCGCCGGCATCATCCACGACTGGGAATTCGCGTTCATCGGCGAAAGCAGCGAGCACGTGGCGGCCAACGTTGCCCGGGGCCGGTTCGGGATGTGGGAGGAGACCGGATTCTATCTCAATCTGGCGCTGGCCATCGGCGCGTGGGAAGGTCGGGGATACGGTGAATCCATTGGCGCCCTTGTCGAGCGCGAGGGAATGGAGATTCCCGGCGAAGAGTCCCTTGCGTCAGCCATCACCCGCGGGGTTGCCGAGGACCCGCTGCATGCCGCTGCTGCCGCGGATCTGCTCTATCTCGTGCGCCGTTTTGAACTGAAACCCGGGTGGATGAAGGCGCCCCATCCGTACAAGCGTTTTGGCCTGCAAGCGGCGGCGTACCGGCTCGGTGTACCTCTGACCGGGCATCCCATGATCGGGCACGACATCATTTACCTTCATCCGATGAATCATTGCGCGGCCCTCGGGCGCGTGGCGCAGCGGGATTTCCTCTCGTTTGCCCACAGCGTCAGTAACCTCACAAACGGCGTGTATTTGAGCATCGGTTCGGCTGTGATGTCTCCCATGGTGTTCGAGAAATCGATGTCGCTTTCCCAGAACGTTGCCCAGCAGGCGGGCAAATGTATTGAAGACCACTTCATCGTGGTCGTGGATCTCGCCGAATCCCATTGGGACTGGCAAAAGGGCGAACCGCCCGAAGACAACCCCGATTACTATCTCCGCTACAACAAATCGTTCTCGCGCATGGGCGGCACGATGCGCTATCTCTCCGCCGACAACCGCGATTTTCTCCTGGCGCTCCTCCGCAACCTCGAACAACGGAGTATCGAATCATGACCGCGCTATCAGTCATCGAACGGGAAATTCTCGACCAGATGCTTGCGCGACGGCCGAACCTCGAACCGTGCGTCGCTGCCCTGCTGAAACTCCATGAATCCCTGGTCGCGTGCTACGACGGCGGCGGCAAGTTGTTGCTCTGCGGCAATGGCGGAAGCAATGCGGATGCCATGCACATCGCGGGAGAACTTTGCAAGAGCTTCGAACGCAAACGGCCCATCTCCCCCGATGTGAAAGCCGCGCTGCGAAAACTGCCGCTTGGCGATGACTTGGCGGAGCATCTCGAAGCCGGATTGCCTGCGATCGCCCTGGGTTTCAACGGCTCCCTGAAAACGGCTGTCGAAAACGATTCGCCGTTGCGCGATATGGCATTCGCCCAGGAAGCGTTCGCCCTGGCAAAACGCGGCGACGTGTTGCTTGGCATCTCGACCTCCGGCAATGCCGCCAATTGCCTCATGGCCATGTCAGCCGCGAAGGCTCTTGGGGCCGTTACGGTATCGCTCACTGGTCCGAAAGGAGGGAGGATGGCCGACGCCGCCGACATTGCATTGAAAGCGCCCGGCGACTCGACCAAGGTGATTCAGGAAGGGCATATCGTGTTGTATCACACATTCTGCGCCCTCATCGAGGCGCATTACTTCACGGAAATGCGCTGAACCCACCCGCCGCGTTGCCCCGCTCGGCATTCTGCTGCTGTTTGCCGGGCTGGCGATGGGCGTTCCCAGGTGCATTATCGCCTTCATCCGGGGAGACAGCCCGGCTAATCGCCAAGGTAGCCATGACCGCGAAGGACATCCCGGACGTCCGGGTCCAGTTCTTCCCGCTTCACGCTTCCTGATTCGGCCTCATACCACACATAGACCCCGAACGTTTCCGCCGCTTCCGCGGGCTGCAGCTCCGTCCACGCCGCCTCGATCTCGCCAGGTATCAAGACGGCGTGGTCCAGGGCCATGGGCGCCGTCGCACGCCCGATGTAGACGTCTTCCGGCCCGACGGTTGCCCCGTCTTTCTCGACGGTGAGCGTGACCGGCTCATCCTTGGGAACCTCGACAAAGAGGTGGGCGTTGTCGTGTCCCATCGCCTCCCGCCATATTCGGTTGTGGCCGGGGTCTTCGATATCGCGCAAGTGAATCAAGAAGACAATGCCGTTATCCTCGTGCATGCCTCCGCCGCGCCCGTAGGGGAAGAACATTTCGTAGGCCCCGAATCTCTTCGCCTCGACATAACAGCGCACTTCATGGTTCGTTCCCGGTTGCCGCGTGACGAGAATGTGCAGACCGGTCCGCCCGCGCTGCTCCATCCTGCTGGTCCACTGCAGCAGTTCCTCTCCCCACGGGGGAATGTCGGAGATCGGGTGATGCTCGCCCGGGTCCGCTGCTAGGTCGTACCAGAACGACGTGCCCGCCCCGAGGTCGCGAATGTACTTCTTTTCGACGGTCTTGGCCGTTTGCATGTTGGCTGAGTTGAGTTCCAGCGACGCAAAACCGATGGCGGGAGCTATCTCACCGCTGTTCACATAACCCCAGAACGATTTTCCTTGAAATCGTGGCTCGGGCGGCGCGCCAACTGCATCAAGAAGCGTGGGGGAGATGTCCACCATCTCGACCAGCGCGTCGCGCTGCTCGCCCCTGAAGCGGTCGCCCGGAAGTTTCCAGAGGAACGGCACACGAAGCTGTTCTTCATAAAGCGTTT
>DAOLNV010000007.1:71920-117169 GCA_035416745.1 Candidatus Hydrogenedentota bacterium
TCGCCCGGAAGTTTCCAGAGGAACGGCACACGAAGCTGTTCTTCATAAAGCGTTTTCCCGTGGTCGGTTCCGCCATGTTCCCAAAACTCTTCCCCGTGATCCGACAGCACAAGGATGGTCGTGTTTTCGTACATTCCGAGGCGCTTCAGTTCCTCAACGGCCCTCCCGAACTGAGCATCGGTGTACGCGATCTCAGCATCGTACAGGTCAAGGGCCTTCCGCCGCGCGATCTCCGTAGGCGTTCCTTCATAAACATCCGGCTTGAACTTGTCCTCAAACCCGCCGGGGGGCTCATACGGTGCGTGGGGGCCCATGGCGTGCACGTAGACCAACCAGGGGCGCCCCGCCAACGACGGCAGCATTTCGAGAAAGCGGTCCACGAGTTTTGCGTCGTCCGCGTGTTGCCAGTTCGTCGAATCCACATCGGTATGCGTGTCGAACTCCGTTCCAATGTTCCAGAGAGGCAGACAATTGAGGTTCGTCACTATGCCGTGCGTTTCGTACCCGAAATCGTGCAGCGCCGTAGCCAGCCGGGGAAGGTTCTTCCGCACCATACGCAGACTGTCGTTCGCCCCATGAGTCGGCGGATAGGTGGCCGTTAAGAGAGACGCAACAGACGGCCGCGTCCACGATGACGGAGGCATGAGCTGCTTGAACTGGACGGCATCCTCGCAAAAGCGGTCGATATTGGGCGTGGTATCGCGCTGATAGCCATAGCAGCCCGCGTGATCCTGGCGCAAGGTATCGATAAGGAAGATGAGAATGTTGGGATGCGCCTGCGTGCCCCCAGTGAGTTCACAAGTTCCCAAAACAAAAGAACTCTTGCACTCCAGCCGCACCCGGCACTGCGCGCCCGTTTTCTCCGACAGGTCAACTCTCGCAAGAGCCCATTTCTCCGGGCCGGCACTCTTGAATGCAGCCGCAGAGGTCTCACCAGCCCACACCCGTACGTGAACTGGCGCGGGGTGTTCCCCATCCTCAAGCATGGATAGCCGGAACGCGCCCCCTTCCGGCACTGCTCCCAAGTCAAGCGTGTGTTCCCCCCCAGGCAGGACATAGCCGCGCCCCCAAACCGTTTCACGCTCGATCTGAGACCGTTCAAGATCCGCGAGACGCAGTGTTGCGGCGGAAGGCGGTAACGGAACCCGCAAACCACACCCCAGGACGGAAGCTGCGGTTAGAATCGCTATCCACGGCACGAAGTACTTGGTCATGGTGAGAGCCTATCATTGAACGGTCCGCACGGACAATCCCGATGACGGCTTATTGTCCCGTGACACACAAGAGCAGGTACAACAGAATGGGCACAGTGGCCATGCTGAAGAGCGAGGACCACGACACCGCGCTCGCGAGGAACGCGGGCTTTACCTCGAACTGCACCCCGAAAACCGCCATCCCCACCGCCGTTGGACTACTCACCTGAATCACAAATACGCTCGCCTCCGTTCCGTGAAGCCCGAGGCTCCATGCCGCGGCCGCCGCGAATACAGGCGCGGCACAAAGCCGGAAGAAGCATGCAAGAAACACGTCCAAGCCGGTATCCAAACGCGTCTCCGCCAGCTTTACCCCAAGCATCATCAATTGCACGGGGATTGCGGCCGCCGCCAGAAGCTCCACGGCGCGCATGAATATGAGCGCAAGAGCGTCGAGTACGCCGGAGCCGCTCCATTCGGCAGGAGGGCGCCACCCCAGCCGCTGAAGCGCAAGCGCAAGGAAGAACGCGTAAATCATCGGGAATTGCAGAACGCGTCTTACGGCGCCAAGCACCGCGTGGCGGCTCCGATGGGCGATGTAGATGCCCAACGTGTTTTGCAGGAAACTGCCGCAAACGAGAACGATGATAGCCAGAGGAAGCGTCTGCTGGCCAAAGGCAAACAGAACAACCGGCAGGCCAAAGTTGCCCAGATTCGGGAATTGCGTCAGCAAGAACGCGCTCTGCTGCGCCCCTTCCAGCTTGCGCAGACGAGCCACCCCGTACAGGGAGGCGAGCATCAAGAACGTCACGGCGAGGGACGCGCCAGCGTAGCGTGCGAATAGGCCCCACTCGATCACGCGCTGCGACAGGCCGTTGAAAACAAGACAGGGAATCAACAGGTAGAGATTGAGCGTAGAGAGGGTCTTGACGTCCAGGGGAAACGCACGCCGCACTGCGCAAGCGGCGCCAGCCACCAGAAATACCGGCAATACGGCCGAGAGTACAGCGAGAAGTGTGGACACCGTACCCTCCTATGCCACACAAATAGCATTCTTGCCGCGGGATTTCGCCTTGTATAAGGCATCATCAGCCGCTTTCATCAAGGCATTCCCATCCATGGAATCACGGTATTCAGCTATACCGATACTCATTGAAGTTCCATAACACTCGCTCTTTTCGAAGGCAACGCGTATGCGCTCGGCCACGGTTTGCCCAATGGCGGCATTGGCCGAACGGACCAAGACACAGAATTCGTCTCCGCCGTTGCGAAATCCCGCATCCAGCGAACGAATCTGTTCCAGAATCGCCTGGCCGGCGCTGCGCAGCACACTATCGCCTACGGGATGGCCATAGCGGTCATTGCACTGCTTGAAGTTATCCAAATCGATGGAAAGCACCGAAAGCGGCTGCTTATTCGCTTGCGCATTTCGAACGGCGGTTTCCAGGTGCACCCGCAACGCCCGCTGATTGTAGAGACCCGTCAACCCGTCTCTGGCTGCCCTCTCAACAAGTTCCTGTTGAAGGGCCTTTTGCTCCGTGAGGTCCTTGCACGCAACATGCACGAACCGCTCATCGCCGTCGCCGATAAACGTTATGCCCAAGTCAACAATCGCCAGAGTGCCATCGGACGTCTCGATACACATGTCAGACAACGTTCCCCGCCCCGTTCTGGAGACCGCCGCGAAAACCTGCTCGAGACGCACCCGGCTGGGACCGTTCAATAACTCTCTGAAATCCCGATGAAGCAACGCCTCGCATTGGCGGCCGCAGAGATCACAAAACGCCTTGTTCGCGGCGCGCAGACACAAAGTCTCCGCATCGAGCACCAGGGTTGGCATCATGTTCAGTTCGAAAATGGCCCGATACTGGATGTCCCCGCGCTCCCCGTTCGATGCAGTGTCTTCCACCGCCTTGACTCGACGAAGAATGCGTTCCCGGCCCCAAATAAGCGTTCTCCGTTGACGCCGTGTTTCAAGCACACGCATGACTCTTGCCTCGAGTTCCTCGAGAGGAAAAGGCTTGGAGACAAAGTCGCTGACGCCGGCGCCCACGAATTCGATATAGGGGCAGGGGTTTGCGCGGCCGGTTATCGCGATTACGTCGATCTCCGGCCATCGCTTCTTGAGGTCCTCCACGAACTCGAGGCCGTGCGCCCCGGGAATCTGCATATTGACAATAACAATATCGAAAGGTTCGGTTTCAAGGACCCTCGCGGCGGTGTCCCCGTCGCGAACAAGCCGAACCGGACACGCGAAGCGCTCGCGCATCATAGTCAGGAGAGCATCCCCAAACGCAGGATCGTCGTCGGCAACCATAATGCGGGTATGAGCATAGGATTCGTTCATTGTTGCTCCACTTCCCCCCGCAAAATGCGCTGAGTCTACCAACGGGCTTGCCTACTGTCAAAAGTCTCCTAGCCAGGTATCACGGATATGCTACCAGTATTGCCCTCGCTTGGTCGCGAAGCTCCTTGTATATCAGTCGAATCTCCGTTTCGTTGATCCGGGCGCCGCTCGCTGACCCGACAAACGTGTCTTGCACGCCAGCCCGCGAAACGCTGCCAGGTTCCGCGGGCTGTGCGCTGCTCGACAGGCCGTCTGTTACTCCGGCTTGTAGTCAACAGGGACCTTCAATACGGCAACAGTCGGAACGTCCTCGCCTCGATACAGGCGAATCAGGACCGATGCCCCCGGCTGCGCCTGCTCTTTCATAAGCCGGCGGAAATCACCCACATTTTCGACGGGCTCTTTGCCCACGCGCACCACAATATCCCCCGCCTGAATGCCGGCCTTATCCGCGGGACTGTTGAACTCGACATCCGAGACGATCACGCCTGTAAGTTGCTCTTCCACCCCGAGCCGCTGGCGCAACTCGTCCGTTAACGGTTGCGTGCGCAGTCCCAGGATGTTCTCAGTTGCGTCTTTCGGAGTCTCGAGTTCGGCTTCGGGGAATTCCTCGAGTTTCACATCCAGCTCAATGGGACCGCCATCGCGCCAGACCTCGACTTTGACGGCCTCTCCCGGCCTGATATCGGACACCTTCACTTTCAGGTCGGTGTCGTTTTCTATGACGATTCCATTCACCTTGCGCACCACATCGTCAGGCTTGATCCCGGCCCGTGCCGCAGGCGTGTCTTCCGATACATCGATGACAAACGCGCCCTTCGTGTCCGGCAACGCCAATGCCTCGGCGTACTCCTCGGCAGGCTTGATATAGACTCCGAGATATCCCCGGGTTACCTTACCTTTGGAGATCAAGTCCGGAATGATCTTCTTCGCGGCATTGACGGGAATCGCGAATCCCAAGGATTCGGCGCCATACATGATGGCCACGTTGATTCCGATCACCTCCCCATCGATGTTGCACAGAGGCCCTCCGCTGTTGCCGAGGTTGATGGCGGCATCGGTCTGGATGAGGTCCTGAAAACGAAGGCCCAACTCCAAGCCTTCCCGCCCTAGTGCGGTGATGTGCCCGAATGACAGTGAATCTTTGAGCCCCCGCGGGCTGCCTGCCACCACACTGAATTGCCCGACACGCAACGTGTCCGAGTCGCCTAATGCAGCCACGGGAAGGTCAAACCCAGCCTCGACCTTGATTACGGCGATGTCGGTTTGGGGGTCCCGGCCCACGGTCTTGGCATCGAGCGTTTGGCCGTTCCAAAAACGCACCTCTATGGATTGCACGCCTTCCACCACATGATTGTTGGTAACAATATAGCCATCTTTGCTGTAAATGAACCCCGAACCGGAGGCCTCTCTTCGCGGCGCGGGGCGCGGCACTCCGTCGCGCGGGGCGGGGACGTTGAAGAACCGGAAAATGTCCTCCGGAATCTCGCCGTTGCCCGAAAACCCTTCAGGCAGCGCGCTCTTGACGTTGATATTGACCACGCATGGGCGGATCGTGTCTCCAACCGCAATGAAGGCGTTCTCCAGTTCCTGGAGCAAGTCCGGTGCGGCATAGCTCGTAAGCGAGAACGCCATGACGGCCCCCAGAATCACCACAGCCGCCGGTTTGCGATGTCTCATCGTGTCTCTCCTTTTGCGTCCATCGAGGACCGGGGATGAATTGCGTGATGGATCTCCTCACGAATCGCCTCCTGCTCTTCCGGGTCCTCGACTCTCTTGTTGTCTCGTGTTACGTAGAATGAGTCGCGCACACGGCGCGCATCGGTCACGATGCGCGCCGTTGAAATGTTCAAATTCAGTTTCGCCATGGCGCGCGTGATATCATAGAGTAACCCAGTTCGGTCTCCCGTTTCGATATCAATCACCGTGTGGGTCCGCGAGGACTGGTTATCGAATTCGATGCGTGTTTTCACGGGAACCCGCGGCTGAAGCAAGGCAAACAGTCGCCGCCGCGAGTTGTTTACGTAATCCTGCACATCCTCGAATTCCAACAATACCCTGCGCAGCACATCTTTTATAGAATCAATCTGGGCAGGAGTGAGCGGCGCGCCCCGCCGCATGTCTTCCACCATGAAAGAATCTATCACATAACCATCGGGACGCGTGAACAGCGCCGCGGTCTGGATATCGACCAGTTGCGAGGCAAAACTCCCGGCAATCTGGCTGAACAAGCCGGGACGATCCTGTGTGCAAATGACAATCCCCGTCATGCCCGCCATATCATTTGTGCTCGTTGCCATCGCCAACCCTTTTTCTTTGCCCTCCTTCACGTAGTCCAGGTGCGCCACGATTTCCTGGGGCCGGAAGGCCGCCAGGTACCGCTGCCCCAGGCCTCTCATGTGTTCTAACGCGTCTTGCTCCTTCTCGGGCGCGAGCAATGCCAGAACGCGTTTCGCCTTCGGGGAAGTCCAGAACTCCTGGCCCACGGCCTCCGCCGGACCCAGGAGGCGCTGCACGGTGCGCAAGTAAAGCTGCATCAACAGCGCCCCTTTCCATTCGGTCCAGACGCCGGCGCCGACCGCGCGAAGGTCCGCGTACGACAACAAGAACAAGGCACGCAGCCGCTGCTCGTTCTTTATCGTGTCCGAGAACGATTCCACGATTCCTTCGTCGCCCGTATCGCGGTACTGGCTGAGGTTTGTCATGAGCACATGATGCCTGACCAGAAAGGCGATACGCTCCTCGTCATCCTCCGGCATGCCTACCCGGTTGCAGATGAGCCGCGTCAGCCGAACGCTCTCCTCAATGTGCACATCGCCGAAAGCCTTTCCCAGGTCGTGAAACAAGAGCGCCATAACCAATATGTAGGGGTCGGTCAAGTGTTCGAGCGCTTCCCGAAGACAGCTGCGTATGGAGCCATCGAGGTCATCGATCCTGGAAAGGGCTTCAATTGCGCGAAGCGTGTGTTCTCCAACAGGATAGCTGTGAAAGTCCTGATCGCGGATCATATTCTCGATTTCGCCGAATTCAGGCAAGTAACGAGCGAGGAAACCGCACCGCGCAGCTTGACGCAGAGCATGTCCCGCCTGCATCGGGCGGTTGCAGATCGCCACAAAGAAACGCCGAACGAGATCGCTGGAGCAGAATGCCGCATTGACAAGGTGCAGATTGGCCCGCACAAGCCGCTCAGCCGGCCGGCTCAGCGTCGCCATATGGCGCGCACACTGCCAGAAGGTCTCCATCAAACGGGCAGGATTGTGCGCATACCAGTAAGGGTCGCCGCCTCCAACGTAAAGCGCCCCTTCCCGCACTTCCACCTCCGGAATGACGTCCTCGCGGCGTGGGCTGAATGAGGCAACCGATTGCTGGTGACAGATGCGCGCGGCGACGTTCAGAAGCTGGCGCAGTTTGGCCGCGGAAGCATAGTAGTCAGACATCAAGCCGGAAAGGTTTACCGTGGACTCTTCAGAATATCCGAAAGCTTCGCAAATACGCCGCTGGTTGGCGAAAAGGAGGTCGTCCTGAGGTTTTCCGGCGCTGAAGTGCATTTCGTTTCGCACCCGCAAGAGGAAATCAAGCCCCTTCACGAAATCGAGGTGCTCATCGGCGGTCAGAAGGCCTTGGCTCACCGCTTCCTCAAGCGTGTTGACGTCGTAAAGCATCATCAGCAGCCACAAGGCGGTGTGGTAATCCCGCAACCCTCCTGCGTTTTCCTTGATATTGGGTTCCGCCGTATACAAATCCCGATATTGCGGGGGAAGCCCCGCCGTGCGATCAAAGAGCTTCTGCTCGACGAAGGTCTCTAGCGAGGGGCCGCGCATCTGCTCACGCAACAACAATTTGAGCCGGCCGAAAACCGTGCTGTCTCCGACCACATGCCGGCCTTCGAGAAGACTCGTCAGAACAGCCGTGTCCCGGCGGGCAAGTTCGAGTGATTCATCCATACTGCGGACGGCGAACCCCACCCGGAATCCGGCATCCCACAGAAACGGCACCAGGTATTCGTCTAAAGCCCCGATTTGGTCGTTCAAGGTCCCCTCATACACCAGCGAGATATCCAAGTCAGAACATGGATTCATTTGGGCGCGCCCGTAACCGCCTAGAGCGCAAAGAGATACGCGCGTGCGCAGGCTGCGGCTGCCGGGGATATCAGCCAGCGCGAAACTGAACACGGCATGCAGAATCCTGTCCGCCATTTGCGACAAGTCCGCTACCACGTCGCTTCCCGAAATACCCTGGCTGTGGCGAAGCTGGATGGCGGCGCGCGTTTCCAAGGCAAACTGGCGGACGCCTTGGAGACAGAACTCGCGGGGCGGCGCTTTCTGCTTCACTTGAGACTGCTTTACGATGGCTTCAAGAGAATCGGTCACCCGGCACCGCCCGTCCGCGATTGCTCCGGCGGTTCCGGCGCGGGAGGCGCGGGTTCATACGGAGGCCCGACAATCGTCATGGCGTTTGCCTGGGTCCATCCGCGCCGTCCGTCCGATGTGGCTATCCGCAACCATTGACCCCGGCGTTCTTCAACAAGAACGCGGTCACCCGCGAATAATTCAAAATGTACCCTGTCAGTATCACCAATGACGTATTGCACGGGAACACGTTCCATACTGGCAACCGCGAGTGCGGGAGGATGCGCCTTTACCCATGCGGAGACCCCAAAGGCGAGGGTCCAGATGGCAATCGCGATCAGGAGGGGCCGCGAATACACAAAGGTCCGCCAGCGCCGGATGCAAAGTATCGTCCAGAAAACACACCACGACACAAGGGCAACAACGCAGACGGCGCGCGGCGCCAGCCGTGCATGCCAGAAAAGGACCGTTTGCTCCAACCAGGAAGGCAACGGCGGCGCAAGGTTCCGTTCGCGCGTTGCGAGGGCATGGTCAAGGTTCACTCGGGCGCGCTCAAAGTCCGGCGCCAGCCGAAGTGCCCGTTCGTAGTTGGCCACGGCAGGGCCCAGCCGTCCCGCACAGAAGTAAGCGTTTCCAAGATTGAAGAAAACCACCGGGTCGTGTACTCCGTCCGAGATCAGCCGTTCGTAGATGGTGGCGGCCTCGGAATAAGCGCCTTTTCCGTAAGCCGCGTTCGCCTGCTCGAAGAGCGCTTCAGGGGAATCCGCCCCCACGGCCGACACCAGTATAGAGAACAGAAGCGCCATCAGCGAGATTCCTTCTCGAGCCACCGATCCAGGCATTCCATATTGGCATCAGCCGCTTCAACGAGGGATTCAACCGTCTCCCGCGAAAGCGACGCTGCGCCGTACCGTCCCCTTTCACAGCAGCACAAGATCTCGAGGAGCTTCGCGGCGGATTCGTGCTGGATTGCCCGGCCCTCGAGCAAGTCCCTCACATCTGCCGGCGTCATTCCCGCTTCCGGCAAGTCGAATTTGTCGGCAATATAGCCATTGACCGCGCGGCACAGAGCATCAGCCGGATCGGCCGCATTCACCACGCCTCGCAATCTCTTCCGCATCCGTGATTTCGCGCGGTACGAACGCGCGTACGGCCGGTCCTCCGCAAACCGCCGTTTCCGCGCGGTCCACAAGACCACCAGGCCATAAACCAGGGGCGGCCCTGCCAGCACCATCGCCGTGCCCGCCTCGGAGAGAGAGGCCCGATACAGCCGTCTTCCCGCCGTGACTATAGGCATCATTCCGGCGTTGGCCATGTCCGCCCGCGCGGATTCGGAAGGCATGGCCGCGCCCGCAACATACCGCCGGTGCTTTTCGCCGCTCTCCTCGACAGTCACAAGAAAAGCCGGCGTCTTTTCCGTGACAAACCGCTCTTGAACAGGATCGAAGTAACAGAACTCGACAGGGGGGATGGCAAGAGAACCGGGTTTGAGAGGTGTGATTTGGTACGAAAACGTCGTCTCGGCTGTCACCCCTTGCGGGTCCGTAATGGGCTGCATTGCGCGCTCGGGTTCGGAGACATGGGCGTCTTCAATGTGCCCGAGTTTCGGTTCGCCAACCGCCGCAGGATTGCCCGTTCCGTTCACTCGAATGATTAACATGATGGGCATGTTCTGCTTGACGCTCTTTGGCGTTACCTGCGCGTCCAGGGAGTATTGGCCCACTGCCCCGTTAAAACTGGGCGGGCGAGGAGGCAGAGGCTTCACGGTGACATCAATCGGCTCCGTCTTGAGTTCCAACGGCAGAGAACTTAACCCGTGAACTGTCCGGGCTTGCACGACCGCATTCCATTTCCAGGCCGGAATCTGCAACTCGCCCGGCTCCGTCGCAAACAACGTTTGCCGCCAGCGGGCGACATGGTACCGCCGTCCACCCCTGTCCTCGTAAGCCTCGTCCACCGCCTCGGGCCGTTCGGGAATGCTGTAGAAACCCTCCGTCTCAGGAAACGCGAATTCGATGCCCCCCTCCGGCGAGCTCACACGGATCGACCTGTCCGCAATACGGTAGCATCGCAGCGTAAACGACACCGGTTCCCCAACATACACCTCCGTCTTATCAACTTTGGTATCCAGAAAGATGACGTCCTCGACACGCAGCTGGGCGGTATTGTTGTCCTCGGGCTCCTCGCGGCCAGGAGGGACAATCGGCTGCCCGCCGCCTGTGGAAGTGGCCCGCACCACTACAGGGTCGCTTTTGACAGAGGCGCCGTCGACCGTCACGGTGAATGCCGGGATCGTGATCACTCCTTCCTTTAACGCCAGCGCCCTGAACCCCAGCCGGGTAGAGTTCTGGTTCTTGCCCATGATCGAAGAAAACGAACTCTCTTGAATCGACGGACGGCGGTCAAGCTGCAGCCCTTCCACATTGGGCGTTTCTACTTGACTGACATTGCCTCCTTCCGTCTCGACAAACACGTAGAAATACTGACCGACTTCCACCGTTTCGCTGCTCGCGTAAACCCGCAACGAGTCTTCACCCGCAAGCGCCGCCGCCCCCGGCACGCTCAAGATGATCAACACTTGTATCCAACGCGGCATCGTTACCACCATTCTTTGCGAACATGTGAGTCCGGCACGCCGGTCCGCAAATCCTGTTGCTCGCGCTTATCCTGCGCCTCAAGCGACTGAAGAATGGCCTCCATCGTTTGACGGTCTTTCGTGTCCTCCTGGTCTTTGCTGTCGGAAACGTCTTCTTCGCTTGCTGATGCGGCTGCCTGCTGTTGGGCCTTGGCCTGCTGTTGCTGTTGTTGCTCGCCGTCCTGTTTCTGTTGCTCTTGTTCGTCCTGGGCTTCCTGTTGCTCCTTCTGCTCTTCCTGGTCCTGCTCGCCCGGCTTGTTTTGGTCCTGCTGTTGTTGCCCCTGCTGTTGCTGTTGCTGGTCCTGCTGCCCTTCCTGCTCCTGCTGCTCCTGCGACTGCTCGTTGCTCTTTGGGGGATTCTGCAGCATGCGTTTCAGCAAATACCGCATATGGTCCAGGTTGTGTCGGGCTCCTTTGTGGTCCGGGTACCGTTCCAGGACCTGTTCATAGGCACCTACGGACTCTTCAAATGCGGCAATGACCGCTTTTTGATCGCCGAGAGCGACTCGTTGTTTGGCGATCTGCGCGACGCTGTTGGCGTGGTTGAGAGAGGCGTCAACCCGCAACCATTCGTCGCGGCTGGTCATGGCCTGCCCGAACGCATCCCGCGCAGACTCGAAGAACTCGATGGACCCTTGGGGATCCTGCAACGCGGAGACGCTTTGCCCTTCCTCGTAATCGGCGCAACCCAAACTGTAATAGACGATTTCATCCTCCGGGTGCTCGATCTGCAGGTTCCTGTACACTTCGCGCGCGCCCTCGAAATCTCCGCTGTTCAGCAAGGCATTGCCGTATTCGATCCGGTCGCGAAAAGACTCCGCGCCCGCTACGCTCCCTGAGACGGTTCCGCACAGGCACAGCAGTGCCGCAATCAATCCGCGGCTTGCGGTCATTCTCTTTTGCGCTTTATCCATGTTGTTTTTCACCCTGAGCCTGCGCTTTCCGCAGGCTTCCCCACGTGCGCAACCAAGGCATCACCGCCAACCAGAGGCTTTCCGCCGCGAACAGCATGATAGCCGCGGCCAACGGCCACTGGTAACGATTCACCAACTGCAACCGCACATCGCTCTCCACCAGACGGCTCTCGAGACGATTCATCGCCTCACGCACCTGCTGGATGTCCCAATCGTCCGGGGTAGCGGCCACATACGGCCCGTTCCCCGCCTCGGCAACACGAATCAGGGTTTCTTCGTCCAGTTTCGATATGTGCGTCGCGGCGCGGGCGCCCGCTCCCCGCACGCCCTCACGCGTCATCCATGTGGGGATCTCAATCTCGGCGCCGTCCGGGTCGCCCACTCCAATGACGTAGACGCGGCAATAATCAGCCGCCTCTTTCGCCGTCTCAACGGCGTCGCCAGATACCTCCTCGCCATCGGATATAAGCAATATCGCCCGGGTGTCGCGGGCAAACTCGTCCATCTTCGTATCTTCGTCTTTAAAGACGTCCACGGCGCCCGCCAGGGCCGCCGCGATGTCCGTACCTTCGCGGCTTATCGAGTCGGTATCCACGGCGCCGAGAACGGCCTTGAAATACCCGTGGTCCAAGGTCAAGGGACATTGGAGGCCCGCAGCCCCTGTAAACGCGATAAGGCCGAACCGGTCTCCGGGCGAGTTGTCCACCAGCGTTACCACCTTTTGTTTGGCCCGTTCGAGACGGCTGGGCAGCAGGTCCGTCGCGCGCATGCTTTCCGATATGTCCAGGCAGACCAGAACGTCGCGGCTGTGTTTGCGCACTTCCTTCCACGCGCGTCCCCAGTGCGGCTGTGCCAGCGCCAGCAACAGGCAGCAGAACCCTATGACCGTAAACCAGAACAAAGGCCGGCGGATCCGGGCGTCGTAACCGCCCACCAGTGAACGCAACAACGTGTGCTGAACGAAACACGATATACGGCGTTTCCGGCGGCTCTCAAGCCAGTACAGCCCCGCCACCGTCAGCAGCAACAAGACGGCGTCCGCCGCCAGCCACCACGGCAACTGCGACACTGGAAATCCAAAACCGAACGTCACGCCCGCCTCCTAGGGAATAGCCTCGAACCACATACGCCGCACAAACACCGCTGCAAACATCAACAACCCTCCAAATACCGTGTACGGGAAGAAACCCTCCTCGTATTCGTAATAGTCGCCGATCTCAATCTCCGTCGCCTCCAACTGGTTGATCTCTTCATAGGCGCCCACCAGCGATTCCGTGTCCGTCGCCCGAAAGAACCGCCCGCCGGTCACGTCCGCGATCTTCTTCAACGACTCCTCGTCAATGGGCATTTGCGCGGGCATCATCACGTTGCCCCACAGGCTGCGGCGGGGGACCAGCACTTCCTCTTGAGAACCCGCGCCTATCGTATAGATCCGGATTCCGTATTCTTTGGCCAGGTTTGCGGCTGTCGCCGGATCCAGCTCGCCCGAATTGTTCAACCCATCGGTAAGCAGAACAATGACCTTCGTATCGGCCTCTGATTTTCGCAGCCGGCTCACTGCCAATCCGATGGCCGAGCCGATCGCGGTGCCTTGCTTCCGGGGATCGCGCTCGTCAATGTTGGCCAGTTCCAGCTCGCGATCGAGCAAGGCGTAGTCCAGCGTCAAAGGGCACTGGGTCCAGGCATACCCCGCGTACAGAACCAGGCCGAGCCGGTCGAGACCGTACCGGTCCTCGGGTTTCTGTTTACGGCTTGCGATGAAGTCGCGAACGGCGTCCTTGGTCACCTCGAGACGGTTCTTGCGCGCGCCCCGCGACTCAAAGTCCTGCGCGGCCATGCTTCCTGACACATCCACGCACAGCATGATGTCCACGACGTCGGCCCGGTCCAGACGGGGCTGAAGCCCTTTCAGAGGCCGCGCCAGCGCAACCAGGAGCAGCAGCAAGGCGAGCGCGCGCATCACCGCGGGCAGCCGCCTCAGAAGTGCACGCTGCGTGCTGCTTACCCTGTGAAGGATTTCTCCCGTTGAGATGCTTATCGAGCCCGGCGCGCGGGCAAAACATTCGAGCAGGAACAGCACCACGACCACCGGCGCCAGCAATAGCAGCCGGGGATGCATGAATGTGTTTACCTGAAGCCAACTCATGCCGCTTCTTCCTCAGGCGCTGGCCCCTGCTCCTCGACCGGAATCGTCTCATCGATGAATTTCAGTACCAGCGTGAAACTCTGTTCCATCTCTTCCACCGTGGGTTCGTACTGCGCGAATTTCACGCGGTCGCAGTGCCTCAGGAAGCGCCCTAGACGGCGTTGCTGAGCTTCCGTGAGCACGCCGCTGCGCGCCGCCTCCGACAAGAACTCGGGCGTGGTCTGCTCGGGCGCATGAATACGGAAACGGCCCTCGATATAGACACGCAGCACGGTCGACAACTCAACGTAAAAAGTCTGGAACTCGCCCTTTTCCGGATACCTCTGCGCGTCCAGTTCCCGCAAACGGTCGTAGGCGATTTCCCATGGCGGCCGCAATGGCTCAACATGCGGACGCCGCAGACGTTTCACAAAGAGCACAACGGCAGCGAGAACCGCCACGGCGATCACCACGCCCCCGGCCGTCCCCCATATCCACGGCTGAAGCCACGGACTGGGCAACTCCGCCGGACCCGCGTTTTCTTCGAAACGCTCGGCCTCAACCAATTCCTCGGGTGTCAGGTCCCGCACGCGAATGGCCGGAGACGGCACGGCGAACTCCTGGCCGTCATTCACTTTGACAACGGCCGGCGCGATCGGGTAGTAGCCCATGAAAATCGGGTCGAGCATATATGTTTCCCGAATCCGTGCCCGGCCGCGCGGGAGTTCCTCCCGCGTTCTTTCCGGCGAGCCATACACCGCAAGCCCGCCGAATTTCCCGGCCATCTCGGGAAACGACACCTTTGAATCCGCCGGAGCTTCGACCTCGATTGTGTACTCGGCCTGCCGATGGAACGGAATGACCGAAGGCTCGACTGTTACACGCACGTCAACCTCCGGCGCTGCCGCCGCGGCAAGAATCAACACTATGGACGTGAGGAGGCTCATTTCTTCGGCGGGTCCTCTTTCAACCGCTCCGGATAGAGCTGCACGCTGCGCGCCTTGAGCGTCTCGGCCACAAGCGCCTGGAACTGCTCGCGCTGCTTTTCAACTCGCAGCATGCGTTCGGCCTGTGCCTGGACATCCTCAAAGGCATGAACCTTCGCCGGGGTCTCGGTCACGCCAAACACGTACCAGGCACTGCCCAGTTGCACCGGCTCAGATACAGCACCCGGCTCGGCCGCTTTGACGGCCTCCAGGACGGCGGCATCGTGCTCGGCATCGCCCAGCCCTTGAACCAGTTGGCCGTCGCGCACGACAACCTTGGTTGCCCGTTCGGGGTCGTTCCGCGCCTTGGCCAGGTCTTCCTTGGCGGAATCCGCACTGTCGCCGGAGCCCACCAGCGCCATACGGGTCGCCGGTTCGGTAAAACGTTCAATCTCGGCTTCGTAGAAACGACGCACGTCCTCCGGAGTGATGGAAATCTTCGAATTGACCTCTTGGTCTATCAGCCGTCGTACGATCAGGCCGTCCCGTACTTGAGCCAGTTCCTCTTGGACCTCCGGCTCCTTGTCCAATTCGAGCCGCAGGGCCTTGTCCAGGAGCAACCGTTCCGCGACGATGTTCTGGAGAAACTCCGTCCGTTTCTCTGGCGAGTCAAAAGATTCCCGCGCGGCAGGCGGGAGCTTCTCGATTTCGCGTTCCAGGTCGCGGTCCGTGATGACCTGCCCGCCAAACTCTGCCAGCACGACCTCTCCCTCCTCGAGGTCGGCCGCCGTACGTTCGGGAGCCGTCCGCTTGCGCAGTTCGCGGCGCAAGTCGCTCGAGCGCCCGAGTTTCTCGAGGCACAGCACCACCTTCCCGTTGATTTCATCTTTCACGGGGCTGTCAGGATCGAGCATCTCGGCCTGGTACAGGAATTCGAGGGCTTTCTCGTACCGTTCCGCCTCTATCGCGAGCTTACCCACGCTGTAACACACATTCGCCCGCGCATCTGGCTCGAGCGGCGCATTCTCCAGATAATCCTCGTATGCGTCAATGGCCGCATCCGTCAGACCTTTCTGTTCGAGCAGCGTGGCGTATTCACGTTGCGCGGAGTTCGTTAGACCGCCCCCGCCGCCAACCTGCTGCACCGTCCCTCCGCGTTTCGAAGTCATAACTATCGCCGCTATCACGCAGGCAAATCCCGCGATGAGCAGGACGGTATTGACGAACGGCCACACGGTGGCCCGCCGCGAGCGCTCGCGGGTCTCTTCCCGAAACGCCTTCAATCTTTCCGGAGTATTTTCACTCACGTTTCGTTGCCTCGCATGTCATCAGCCGTATCGCCGCTCGCGCATACGGAAGAATCGGTAGATTTCATTCACATAAGACCTGTCGGTGTGCACGCTTATCACGTCCACGCCCGTCCGGCGGAAGATCTCGTCGCGCTTCTTGGCGCGCTGGCGCGCAGCCCGGGCGTACTCCTCCCGCACGCTGCGGACGCTTGTGTCCACCAATGCTTCCCGGCCGGTTTCGGCGTCCTGTACCGCGACCAGGCCGACATCCGGGAGGAAATCCTCGCGAGGGTCGCTTACGTGGACCGCGATGACGTCGTGGCGCCGGTTTGCCACCCGCAACGGCACCTCGTAGGCCTCGGCCATGAAATCGGACACAAGAAACGTCACTGCCCGCCGCCTCGTGATGCCATTGAGGAAATGGAGCGCACCGGGGATATTCGTGCCTTTTCCCCTGGGCTGAAAGTACAGGACTTCGCGGATCACGCGCAACACGTGCTTCCTCCCCTTGCTGGGAGGAACATACAACTCGATGTCGTCCGTGAAGATGATCAGACCGACCTTGTCGTTGTTCTGAATGGCCGAAAACGCCAGGACCGCGCAAAGCTCCGCCGCGAGCTCGTTCTTGAGCCGTCCGATGCTGCCGAAACGCTCGGACCCGCTCGCATCAACCATCAGCATGACCGTCAACTCGCGCTCTTCGGCCAGCAGTTTCACATGCGGCACGCCCGTTCGGGCGGTGACGTTCCAGTCGATCATGCGGATGTCGTCGCCGGGGACGTACTCGCGCACCTCGCGGAACTCCATCCCCTGGCCCTTGAATACGCTCTCATACTGGCCCGCGAGGATGTCGTTCACCATGTGGCTCGTCCGGATCTGAATCCGGCGTATCTGTTTCATTACTTCTTGCGGAATCATATCTGCGTCTGTTTCCGAATCCTATGGCACCGGCACCGTATCCAGAATCTGCCGGATAATATCCTCGCTGGTCATGTTCTCGGCCTCGGCTTCGTACGTGACGATGATGCGGTGGCGGAGAATGTCCATCGCCACCTGTTTGACGTCGTTCGGGAAAACGTTGCCCTCCCCCTGCATGAACGCCAGCGCCCGGGCGGCCTGCTGCAGGTAGATCGTCGCGCGGGGCGAAGCGCCGTATTCGATAAGGTGGCTGATATTGAGTTCGAATGCCTCGGGGTGACGCGTGGCCTGAACGATGCTGACGATGTAATCCTTGGCCTTCTCGTCTACGTAGATCTGATTGACGAGCGCCTGGGCCTGGAGGATCTCCTCGCGCGTGACTGCCGGGCGCACCTCGGGCGCGTGAAGCAGGTCTACCCGGTCCATTATCTCGCGCTCCTCGATTTTGCTTGGATAGTTTACGCGCAGTTTGAGCATGAACCGGTCAACCTGCGCTTCCGGCAACGGATATGTGCCTTCCTGTTCGATGGGATTCTGCGTGGCCAGAACCATGAACGGCTCGTCGAGCAGAAATGTTTTGTCTCCAATGGTCACCTGGCGTTCCTGCATGGCCTCGAGCAACGCGCTCTGCACCTTGGCGGGAGCGCGGTTGATCTCGTCCGCGAGGATGACGTTGGCGAAGATCGGGCCCTTCTTTGTCGTGAATTGTCCGTCCTTGGGGTTGTAAACCAGGGTGCCAATGAGATCGGCGGGGAGGAGGTCCGGGGTGAACTGAATCCGGCTGAAGGAGCATCTCATGGCTTGGGCGAGTGTTTTCACGGCGGTGGTTTTGGCGAGGCCCGGCACGCCCTCGATGAGGACGTGCCCGTTGGCCAGGAGGCCGACCAGGAGCCGGTCCACCATGTACTGCTGCCCTACGATGACCCGCGCCATCTGGTCGCGCAACCGCGAAACGAACTTCGATTGCGCCTCCACCTCTTTACGAATCGCCTCAACAGACAGTGCCATATGTTCGGTACCTCCCAGTATCATGAAGCCGGGGCTTCGTCTTCGTCCTTAGTTTGTGTTACTACGCGCGCGACCGCGCGGTAGTCCATATCCATCTCATCCTCGGTCGGCGCATATCCTTGAAAGCCGGCTTTCTGGGCTCGCGTCTGCAGCGAGGCCGCCAATTCGCCGTATGGGTTCCCCAGCAGCTCGCCAGCCTTCGCGAGGTGGACGTAAAATGCGTAAACGTCGCCCTGGACGCGGCATCGTTTGGCCTCATGAAGCGCCAGCCCGGCGGCGCGCACGTCGGGGGGGCGTTCGCCGCTTATTCCCGTTGTTTCTCCGGCTGGCCGGGGCGCTGGCGCGCCTCCCGCAGTCTTGCGCAGAAGAAAGACGCCCATCCCCCCGAGATAGAGCGCGGCGCCCGCGCCAATCACTGCCAGCGCGGCCCACAGCACGGTCCGATCTTTCCGCACCTCGACGCTGTATCCGCTCAGGCGGAGCTTCGGAACCTCTCGCTCCGGCTCCTGCTCTCCGGATACCTCCTCCGGTTGTTGCGACGCGTTCAGATCACCCGGAGTCAAGTAACCGACGCGTATTTCCGGAACCTCGAAGGTACCCGTTTTCCGGGGAGTTATGACAACGGTTTGCTGAACCACGTTCTCGCCATCACGCACAAATCCTTCGCTGGGACCAAGTTTCATCTCCGCCCAGTCTACCTCGTCAAATTCCGGCGGCAGCACCACGTACGCATCCGGAGCGCCGTGCCACCGCGCCGAGCACACTACCTTCGAAGCCCGGTTCAGATAAACACGCTCGTCGCCCGCGATCCGTTCGAGCGTCGGCTGAGACGCTGCCGGAAACGCAGCGAGTACTACGGCAACTAGGCCGCCCACAAGTATATAGACACAAATCTTCCCCTTCATGTCTGACCTAACAACAAGTATCATGCCGCACGGCGCTCCTGCTGTAAATGATTCGGATATATGTTGTTACAATGATTCCGCATGGTGTCGAATCTCCCCATTTGGGGCAGAACCGCAAACCGTAACCCATCTGGGGTATCCCGGAATCCCGTCGGACCCATAGTACTGATTGCGTAAAAAGGCGAAAAATGGTACTGTACGTTATGGAAAAGCTGGGGTATTGCGCGGGTTTTACGGTGAATTCGGATATAGTAGGGCCTATCTTAGTGTACTAGGTTTTAGGGGAGCCGTTCAGTATGACCTTACGTCAAGCCAAGGACCCTCCGACAATTCTGGCCGTTGACGACCTGCAAGACAACCTGAAACTTCTGGAACGCTTGCTTGCTCCCCGCGGGTACCATGTGGTCACAGCGGAAACCGGAGCACAGGCTCTTGAATGCTTCAAAGAGGTCTGTCCCGACGTTGTTCTTCTCGACCTCATCATGCCCGGCACAGATGGCTATGATGTATGCAGGGCCATCAAGGGCGACCCCCGGTTTCGACATATACCCGTAATACTGCTCACCGGCACAACCGAGCATGAAGCCTACGTGAAAGCCATGGAAGCGGGCGCCGACGATTTCGTCCTGCGTCCGTTTGACTCCGCCGTGCTTGAGGCGCGAATTGGCAGCGCCGTGCGGGCGAAGCGATTGCAGGACAAAATCATCGAGCATCAACGGCATCTCGAGCAGCGCATCAGCGAACGCACCGCAGAACTCGAGCGCATTCAACAGGCTACGGTTTTCTCTCTCGCGAAGCTCGCGGAATCGCGCGATCCCGAAACAGGCGAACATCTCGAGCGTATCCGCCGGTATGTGCGGCTCACGGCCGAATGCCTTGCCGGCAAAGGCCTGATGGATACGCCCATCACCGCTGAGTTCATCGAAAGCCTGTATGTGGCAAGCCCGTTGCATGATATCGGCAAAGTGGGGATTCCCGACCAGATCCTGCTGAAACCGGGGCGCCTCACTGCGCGCGAATTCGACGTGATGACGTGGCATACGACTATCGGAGGAGATACCTTAAGCGCGGCACATAAGGAAGTGGGCTCGAACACTCTTCTGGCTATCGGGCGCGACATCGCCCGTCATCACCATGAACGCTGGGACGGCACGGGATACCCCGATGGCCTGAAAGGCGAGCAGATACCCCTTGAGGCCCGCATTGTGGCACTTGCCGACGTGTACGATGCGCTGACGTCCAAACGCCCCTATAAGGAGCCCTACCCCCACGCAAAAGCGCGCGACATCATCCTCGAAGGCGCGGGGACGCAGTTTGATGAGCGGGTGATTCAGGCATTTCTCGCTTTGGAGGGTCCGTTTCAGGAGATCCAAGCCACGCTGCGCGATTCAAGCGCGCCGACCCTGCTGCAGCGCATCTTCGAGACCCTGCACGAGTCCGGTACCCGCGCTCTCGAGTGATACAGTGCCCTTCCAGCGCGTGACCATTGCTCATACCGTGGGAATCGACGGCGGCGGGAATAGCTTATCGAGCTTTGCGAGAACGTCATCGGGGATAGACAACGCCGCGGCCTTGAGGTCCAGCGCCAACTCTTCGGGCCGCCACGCGCCCAGGATGCAGCTGGTGACATCGGGCTGCCGCATCACCCAGGCGATGGCCAATTCGGCGGCCTGCACGCCGAGTTCATCGGCTATCCCCGTGAATTCCTGGGCTTTCTGGATGCGGTCTTCCCGAAAATAGAGGCCCCGGGTGACCGGATTCTGTCCGTCCACCGCGGCGCGTGACCCGCTCGGCGGCGCCTGGCCCGGCTTGTAGATCCCGGCCAGGAGACCGTGTCCAAGCGGCGAGAACGTGACGTTCCCGATCCCCTCGACGCGGGTCGTTGGGAATATCAGGGTCTCGGGGAACCGGTAGACGAGGTTATACCGTGGCTCGTTCGCAGCCACTTCCCGCGCGCCCAGTGCGCGTGCGACGGCGTTAGTCTTCGCTAGCAATCCCGCCGGCCAGTTGCTTACGCCCCAGTAAAGGACCTTTCCCGACCGAATCAAATCGTCCATAGCCCGCACGGTTTCCTCGAGTGGCGTATTCGGGTCCGGACGATGACACATCAGGACGTCGACATAATCCATGCCGAGTTTCCGCAAGCTCTCGTCGCAACTCTCACGAATGTGTTTTGCGGACAGACCGGACGCATTCGGCCCTTCCCTCCAATGCCCGCCCACCTTTGTAAGCACGAACAGCTCGTTGCGGGGATAATCCGCGAGACATTTCCCGAGCATGGTCTCGGCATTGCCGTTGCCGTAGCCGTTTGCCGTGTCGAAATAGTTCACGCCGGCCTCGTAGGCGAGCCGGACCATTTCGCGCGACATAGCCTCGTCGCAACGGTCGCCCAGATTCATATCAGTGCCCATGCCCAGGGCGCTGATACGAACTCCCCATTTACCCAATTTCCTGTAGATCATAGCTCATTTCCACCGTTGTGTCGCAAGACGCTACTCTAGTCTTCCTGTGGACGCCTCCCCAGGGTTGCCCAGGTGAGGCCGGTAATATCCTTGGCAGGCGCGGGTATGAGCAGACTCGCCACATACCCGGCGCTGAAGCTCGTGAGGATTCCTGTCGTAGAGTACAGCAAGAAGCTTACGTCTGTGTACCTCTCGACATAATACAGCACGCCGGCGCCTGCCACCGCGCCAATCAACGCGCCTGCTCCGTGCGCGCGCCGGGTAAAGATACCCAGCGCGAACACGCCCGCAAGGCTGCCGCCGAAAAGACCGATGATGCTCATGTATTTTTCCCACAACCCCGTTATTTCGCTTACGGCCACGTAAAGAGCTACTGCCGTCGCAAACACGCCGAGCCCGATAGTCAGCGCGCGCGCAAGGCTCAAAGCCGTCTTCTCGCTGCCACCCCCGCTGAACCTCCGGTAGAAGTCCGTAACCAGTACCGCCGATACGCTGTTCATGCTGCTGTCCAGGGAGGACATTGCCGCCGCGAAAACCGCCGCAACCACCAGCCCGCCCACTCCCGAGGGCATCTGCTGCACAATGAACAGCGGGAAAATCTGGTCCGTCGTCAGGTTCGGGTCCAGTTGGCCCGGGTGCTCTTTGTAGAACACATAGAGCGCGGTTCCAATACCGAAAAAGACCATGAAACTGGGCAGACTGAAAAGGGCGCCGGTCCAAATCGAGCGCGCAGCCTGTCTCTCTGAAGACGTCGTCAGGTACCGCTGGATAACCGTCTGGTCTGTCGTGTACGGGATTAAGGCTTCGAGGAAGCGCCCCAAGATCACCACGAAGAACACTTTTTGCGTGATATCCCATCCCCACGTCGCCAAATGAAACTTCCCGTCGGCGTATCCCGTCTGAATCATGCCGATAAAGCCGCCGTCTACCGAGCCGCTGATCAGGAAGAAGGACAGCCATGCGCCCCCCAGCAGAATGATGACCTGGAGTACGTCGGTCCAGATAACGGCCTCGATCCCGCCGAGCACGGTGTAGAATGTGCACAACAGGCCCATCGCCAGAATGGAAAGCCGAAGGTCAATTCCGGTGACTGCTGACAGGGCCAACGCCGGTAGCAGCAGCACGATCCCCATGCGGCCGAGTTGAAATACCGTGAAGGCCGTGCTTCCGAACATCCGCACGCCCAGATTGAACCGTTTTTCGAGGTACTCGTAGGCCGATGTCACATTGAGCCGCCGGAAAAAGGGCAGGTAGAAGTGAACCACAATCAATGCCACCAGTAAGATAAGCACGTTGCTGACCGAGTATATCCAGTTGCCCTTGTAAGTCGTTGCGGGCGTCGCCAGAAACGAGATTGCGCTCAGCAAAGTCCCGTAGATGCTCATGCCGGCGGCCCACCATGGCACGCGGCGGCCGCCAATGAAATAATCGTCGGTACTATTCTCACGCCGCGAGAAATAGAGGCCCATCACGACAAGTACCAGAAAATAGGTGCCGACCACCGTATAGTCGAGCCACCCGAAGGCTTTGCGCGTACGTTCGGGCACTCCCCAGAGCACCCGCTGTACGCGCTGCCCGGGCTTTGGTTCGCCGCCAGGGACTACAATGCCGCGCTGAAATACTACGGCGGGGGCCGTCAACAGCGAATCAGGGATTTCCCCGAACGTTGTCCATGTGTTTGTGACCGTGTGGTATCCAAGAACGCCCAAGGGATATCCAGGATGGTTGCCGCCCAGCTCCACGATCTGGTCCACGAGCTTGCCATCGTCCCCGCTGAAGACCAGGATGTGCGTATCTCCCCAGGCAATCGCCGGAGCCGCCGCGATAGGACGCGGCGACGGCTCGAGGCGCTTCCATCCCTGTCTGGGGGTGAAACGGTAGGCATCGGTGAGATACTCGCGGCTGACGCCATTCTGGCGGAATGCCGCGCCGGAAAACATGAACAGCGACCCGTCTTGCGCCGCTGCCACGGGAAGAATACGCGCGGGGCCCGGCCACGGCTCGAGCGCTTCCCATCCAGTATCCAATTCGTCGAGGTCCAACTTCCAGAACTGTTCCAAATCCATATCCGGGCCGCTCTGACCGGCACCCGCGTAGATCACGTTGCCAATTGCCGCCGCGAATCCCAGCGCCATAGGACTGGGCAACGCAGGCAATTCCCATTGCACGACTGCCGCGCCGTCCCATTGCAGAAGCAGGACGCTGTCGTAATATGTCTTGTCATGCATCCCGCCGATGCAGACCACGCCTTTGGCTGTGGAAACCGACGCGCCGTAAGACAGGGGAGCCGGAAGGCGGCCGGCCTTTCGCCAGGACCCGGTCTTCACGGCCTCGCCCAGTGGTTGTTTCGCTTTGAAACGGAACAGCTCCCGAAGGGCGCCCGCAACGCCCGCCTTCTTTCCCGTCCCCTCAGGCAAGGTATACACATGGATTGTGTCAAGCCAGTGTTTTGTGCCCCCCGCCAGAAAGGAACCCTCCCACCTTGTGCCGCCCGCCACGATCAGTGCCGTGCCGCCGGACGCGGCTTCGTTCACGCCCGCGAAGTGTCCTCCCATGGGTTCCGGCAGTTCGGGCATGTCTTCCCACCGCATGGACACGGCGTGCGCGGCGTCTTCCGTCGCGAAACACAAGGAAGAAATGAGAACAGCCATCGGCAAGAAGGCAAGAAGTCCTACGCGTATTGGCAAGATGTCCCCTTATGTATCAGTTCCTGAAAGAGTCACCCTAACAGAAGGCTCGAAATGGGGTCAAAATTCTGGGGAATCGCCCAGTCCGCGCGGCTGGCCGTGGGCTATCCCCTGCCGCCCCTGCGAGGCTCCGTACATGCTCGTAAAGCAGCGACAGGGCTGAGCATGGTATCGCGGTTCGCCCGGGCTGCCGCCTGCGGGCTCCCGCGGGGCTCCGGAAGGCGCCGTTTGTTCACCCGCTGTTGCTGCCTGGTCTCTGCCGGACCTACGGTGGCCAGGGCTCCGAGTTTGCTCTTATTCAGGAGTCGTATTGGGCCGGTCCGTAGTCACAAGGCCCCTTCTTTGGCGGCCATGCCGTGCCGCGCGCAGCGCATCAGGCAATTGCGGTTATTCCATTTTCGAGCGGCGTGCCGCTATTTGCGCACGCCCAGTGCGGCATACACGCTGCGCTTCACCTTACGGGCGAATTCCCACGCCTTGCTTGGTTTTGGCGCAAATTGCATATGGCGGGGTCCCGCGTCGATGCAGCGGTCGAATTCTTCACGCGTCATGCCCAGGTTCTCAAGAAACATTGTCATGACATCCTCTGGGCATTCCTCCTCAGGCTCCTCTCTTAACCGCCGCAGCGCCTCTCCCCGTTCGAGTTGCCCCGCCTGTATCAGCCGTGCCATCGTCAGCCGCCTGACCTCCAACCCTGGAAAGCGCCGATTGTGAAGATACGTGGTAACAGGATGAATGCCGCAGTCGGTGTGCTCCGTGGCGTGTTCGGGCGCCTGCCACCCCAGTTCCTCTCGAATAACGCGGTAAATGGTCTCGTAATCCCATTCGACGTAGTCCGGAAGGTTGATCCATGCGCATAGCCGAAGGCGTTTCTGCGCACCCCACCAGAACCAGCGGTAACCGATGCGCCGCTTCAAGCTGCCTTGATACATCAAGCGCCGGCACGCCGGGCCGGCGGGTTCCCCTTTCAAGACGTTCTGTATGTAGGCCACGGGACCCGTCTGGAACATTTCGCGGGTCAGCGGCAATTCGGTTCGTGCCGAAGACCCTCCAAACACCAAGGGGACGTCGTACATGTCCGCAACGAGTTCGGAGGCCATAGAAATGCCCCGCAGGCAGACGGAACAGAAGTACCCGGCTTTTTACATGAACAACGCAAAAAGGCTGTTGACCATTTTGGGATCAAGACAGTAATAAACGTGTTCCACGCCGAAAATACGGCAGGCCCGGTCGATGTTTTCACGGGCGTGAGGCGTCAAGTAGCTGTTGTCTCCAACGTGTAGGCGAGCGGTTTCAGGCCGAACTCTTTCACTGCAAGGTACAGTACGTACATGCTGTCTTTGCCGCCTGACAAGGGGACCAGCACGTCAAAGGGCTTCTTCTTGCGTTTTGCGTCGGCGCACAACTGCTCGAGGACCTTGCGCTTTGCCGGAAGGCCTGCATCCCAGTTACGCCACCGTTCCTCGTGCGCCCTGCATACACTGCAGACGCCGTGTTCATCGAAGGAGATGCCGGGAAACGTTGCGGGCAACACGCACTTGGAACAGATCTTTTGACCGTCATTCACGGCGATACCCTCCCTCTTTAAGACGCCTCGCGATACCGAATCATGCGGGCCGGCCCCGCGGTCTTCAACGTATCCCGTTTCTGTTTCTCTCAGCAGTCAATCGCGCGGCAATGCCATCTCGAAATCCCTGTTCAGAAATACAGCAGCGAATACGCATGAGCCCGGCTCACAGTGTCTCGACGCGGATGTGGTCGTTTGTATAGATGCAGATTCCGGCGGCTATGAGCAGGGCTTCCCGTACAATTTCCTCGGCCGTCATCGACGTGTGATGCATCAGGGCGCGGGCGGCGGCTAAGGCAAAGGCCCCGCCCGAGCCGATGGCGATGATTCCGTCATCGGGCTCGATGACTTCCCCGCTGCCGGCGATCAGCAGCGACTGTTCCTTGTCGCATACCGCCAGCAACGCATCGAGGTTCCGGAGGTATTTGTCGGTCCGCCATTCCTTGCCCAGTTCCACGGCCGCGCGCGAGAGGTTGCTGCTGTATTGGCTGAGCTTTCCCTCGAACCGTTCGAATAGGGAGATGGCATCGGACACGGAACCCGCAAAACCGGCCAGCACACGCCCATCGGCCAGCCGCCGGATCTTGCTTGCGGTCGACTTCATAACCGTGTTGCCCAGCGTTACCTGTCCGTCGGCGCCAAGAGCGACTGTGTCGCCTTTCCGCACCGCACATACTGTGGTTGCGTGAAACGTGTCCATCGTGTCCTCCAAAGCCTGCTTTGCGTATCTCACGCGTGGGGATGCGCCTGCCGGTACACTTCCTTCAGGCGGTCGACGCTTACGTGGGTATAGATTTGCGTGCTGGACAGGCTCTCGTGCCCGAGCATCTCTTGCACCACGCGCAGGTCCGCTCCGCCGTTCAGCATATGCGTAGCAAAGGTGTGACGCAAGGTGTGGGGTGAAACGTTGCGATGGCCGGGAAGCACGGCACGCACGTATTTTTCGACCACCCGTTGCACGCTTCTCGTCGTGAGCGGGCCGCCCCGCGCATTCACGAAAACCCGAAAATGACCGGGATGGCCCAGGGAATTCCTTACGGTGAGATAAGCCTGTAACGCCTCGAGCGCGAACGAACCCAGATGAGCGATACGCTCTTTTCTTCGTTTTCCCAAGACCACCATCGTGCCGCCGATCAGATCGACGGCGTCAAGCGTCAAGCCCGCCAGCTCCGCGCAGCGCACCCCGCTTGAATAGAGGGTTTCGAGAATGGCGCGGTCGCGCCGGCCCAATGGGGTCGCGGCGTCCGGCGCCTCCATCAAAGCCGTCACTTCTGGAATACTCAGCACATCCGGAAGGTCGCGCGCAAGCTTCGGCGAACGCACCGCCTGGGCCGGATTCTCTTCCAGAACCCCTCCACGCACGAAGAACTTGTAGATGGCGCGAATGGCTGACAACTTCCGCGCCGTGGTGCGAGGGGAAGAACCAAGCGTGCGCAGATGTCCCAGAAACGCGCGGATATCGTTCCGGTTGGCGCGGCGCAAGGTATCAAACCGGGGCTCGGGGGCTTCCTGCTTGTCTTCGGCGGAAAACGCCGCTGGCCCATGTTCGAGGTAATCGCAAAACTGGGCGATGTCATTGAAGTATGCGCGCTGCGTATGGCCCGAGAACCCGCGCTCGGCCGCAAGGTAATCCGCGAACCGCCGGACCTGCGGATCCCTCATCCCATTCTCCCCTTCCGAGAAACGAATCTAGACCTCGGACTGCTCCGCCACGTGAGGCTCGGACGCCTTGGTTTCGGCGGCGAACTCCTTATGCTCATGATTGCAGGCAACGCAGTGCCAGATTCGTTGCCTACCCCGCTTGGACCCCATCGTCCAAGGATGACCGCACTTGGGACAAGGCGTCTCAGCTTCCTTATCCCCAAAGACGCTGAACCGGCACTTGGGATAGCGTGAACATCCAACGAAGCGTTTTCCGCGGCCCAGGCGCCATACGAGGTCGCCGTCACAGCCATCCTGCGGGCACTTCAGGCCGACAGGCTCCGCCGGTTTCTTTTCTTTGCCGTCTTTCTTCAGCGTGTACGTGCATTCGGGGTAGCGGGAACAACCCAGAAACTTGCCAAACCGGCTCCGGCGGTACACCATGGGTGCGCCGCATTGTGGGCATGTGACATCGGAGGGTTCCTCCTCCTTCTTCCGCTTCACATTGACCCGCCCATCACAGTCGGGATGTTTCACGCAGCGCAGGTACGGACCGAAACGGCCGGTCATGAATTCCAATTCGCTGCCGCACTTAGGACATTTTGTGCCCTCGCCGACGGTCTCGGTCACGATCTTATGCTGAGCGGCATGCAGGTCTTTTTCAAACTCGGTGTAGAAGCTGCGCAACAAGTCGTGCCATTCCCGCTGGCCCTCTTCCACCTCGTCGAGTTCATTCTCGAGTTCCGCAGTGAAATTGATGTTCAGAATGTCCGGGAAATTGCTTACCAGGACGTTATTGACGTTTTCGCCGAGAGGTGTTGGACACAGCCGGCGCTTCTCGCGCACAACATAGCCGCGCTCAACGATCGTGTTCATGATTTGTGCATAGGTGCTGGGGCGTCCGATGCCATTCTCTTCGAGAGCGCGAATGAGCGATGCTTCAGTGAAGCGGGGGGGAGGCTGCGTGAAGTGCTGTTCCGGCTTATACGCTTGAAGCCGTGTTTCTTCTCCTTTTTGAACCCCAGGAAGCAAACCGGCGGTAGCATCGTCCTCGCCGGGATCCTCGACGGTTTCCTCATACATCGCCAGGAAACCTTTGAACTTGAGAACCGCCCCGGTCGCCCGGAAGATGTGCTCTCGCGCCTCCACATCGATCGACGTCTGATCGAAGATGGCCGAGGCCATCTGGCACGCTACGAACCGTTTCCAGATCAACGTGTACAGCTTGAGCTGGTCGGTATCGAGAAACCGGCCTATCGTTTCCGGCGTATGGCCGGCGCTCGTTGGGCGAATGGCCTCGTGAGCATCCTGGGCCCCCTTCTTGCTGCGGTAGAAATTGGGTTGATCAGGCAGCATGGCCCGCTCGAAATGCGTCGCGATATGCTGACGCACGTCTTGAATGGCTTCTTGCGCCAGGCGGGTGGAATCGGTGCGCATGTACGTGATGAGCCCGACGCGGCCCTCCGCGCCCAGAGCGATACCCTCGTACAACTGCTGGGCGATCACCATGGTCTTGCGGGGAGCAAAGCCCAGTTTGCGCGACGCCTCCTGCTGAAGGGTGCTTGTGATAAAAGGCGGATAGGGGTGGCGCTTGACTTCCTTCTTCTCGACGCCTGCGACACGAAACTCAGCGCCATCAAGAGCAGTCAGAACCGCCTGAACCTGCCCCTCGTTCTCGAGATCCGCTTTTTCGCCGCGGACCTTCGTAAGCCGCGCGGTAAAACCCTCCTCTCGGGGAGTCAAGAAATCCGCATCGAGGGTCCAATACTCGCGCGGCACGAAATTGCGGATAGCTTCTTCCCGCTCGCAGACCATCCGCACCGCCACCGATTGAACTCGCCCCGCGCTCAGCCCGCGCTGCATCCCAAATTGGAGCAACGGGCTGATTTTGTAGCCCACCAGCCGGTCGAGGATACGCCGCGCCTGTTGTGCGTCAACAAGGTTCGCATCTATGGGACGCGGATTTTTCGCGGCTTCACAGACACAACGCTTGGTAATCTCGTTGAAGACTACCCGTGCCGCGGGTTTCCCGACCTTCTCCAGCAGCGCCGCCACATGCCACCCAATCGCTTCTCCCTCACGGTCAGGGTCTGTTGCAAGCAAAATGCGGTCGGCTTTTTCCGCGGCCTCCTGCAGCTCCTTGACCGCCTTTCGCGACTCCTTCAATTGGACATATTGAGGCTCGAAGTTCCTGTCGATGTCGACGCCCAACGAGCTTTTGGGCAGGTCCCGGACGTGACCGTAGCAGGCTTTCACCATGTAGCTCGAACCAAGGAATTTATTGATGGTCCTCGCCTTGGCAGGGGATTCTACAACGACCAGATATCTCGCCATATATTGCTCCTGATCAAACAACGACGCCGCTTCCCACCCACGGGAAGGGCGTCAGGCAAACCACATCGCCAGCTTATCAATGGAAGGTTTCCGTTTGGCCTTCCATCACGCCGTAAATCGTCTGCTGTGACTCAAAATCGCGTCCGCCGCACACTATCCAGGAAAGCAGATAATCCAACTCATCCAGGCCGATGCGCCCGTCAAACTGAACCACGTTGTCCAGGATGGCTTCTCGCTCCTGCGGTGAGATCAGCCCGTAGAATTCGAGCCGGCTCAGGGCATCACGGGCCTCGGCCGTCATTTTATGAAACTCGATTTCCGCCAGTGCGCGGACCGGCACTGGTTGCGCCTGCTGAACCATGTGATAGGGGACTACTCGGCTGCCAACTAACTTCATTGCAGCATCTATATCGCGCTTCTTATATCCTTGACCGGCTAACCACTTACGAAGTCCTATCTCTGATGTGGCCCGTTCCGGTTGCTCTTGAATCCGGCGGAGGATAACATCCACCAGCTCGATAAGGGATTGCTTCATGCACCACTCCAACTGTTGACCATTCCAGACTCCACGTTGACGCTCATATTGTAGGAGCCAGTATGCCTACTGTCAACCCGGACGCAGAGGCCGCGGCGGCGCAAAATGCGTAAAACGTTATAAGTGAGCTATTTACGCATAATATTCAGGAACT
This sequence comes from Candidatus Hydrogenedentota bacterium, assembly GCA_035416745.1. Classification (NCBI taxonomy): domain Bacteria; kingdom Pseudomonadati; phylum Candidatus Hydrogenedentota; species Candidatus Hydrogenedentota bacterium. Next base: position 101,910 of record DAOLNV010000007.1, read on the forward strand.
GGGCACGACGGCGAAGCCCTACCCGGTCCCATGTGAATTCCTCTGCGCGGGCTCTGGCGGCTCGAGCCATGTTTTCACGAAGCTCACGGTCCCGGGCAATCGTGTGAATCCGTTCGGCCCAGAGGTCGACATCATATGGATCCATTACATACCCTTCCACCCCGTCTCGCACAATCGCCCCGCCGCCCATGGGGCTTACCAGGGAGGGGAGCCCCCACCCGAGAGCCTCATAACTGACCAAGGGGCTGCCTTCTTCGTGGGTCGGGAAAATGAACACATCGGCCTTGCGATACGCTTCGTTGATGTCGGTGGTGTCCTGGGGAATTATCACGTCGCTGCGGTTCAGATACTCTGAATAGTGCTCGGAAACGGCACACTCCATATCGCCCAACAAGAACAGCAGCAGCCGACCCTGGATTCCTGCCCGCTCCCACATCTTCAGCAGCCAGGGAACCCCCTTCCGCACGCACCCCCGTCCCACAAAGAGGAAGGTTGGGCAGTCCGGGTTGGAAACGGCCTTATCTTGGAATCGGAACCTTCGTGGTTCCCACCCATAGCTCGACTGCAGGACCTTAGCCTCGGGGACTCCCGCGTCCACGAGAGAGGCTGCCACATTGTTGCTCGGCGCAAAGACGTAATCGGCCAGCGCCATTTTTTCGCTCTCGACGGTCACGTCCGCTTCCTTGATGCCGTGCTTGGGCGGCCAACCAAGTTTCTCATAGGCCTCACGGAGTACTCGGAGTGAGGTCTTTCGATGACAGTTGATGCGCTCGGCGACAATCGTTATGCCGCGTTGCTTGACGGATCGATAGAGCTCGACCGATACCGCCGGCCAGAGATAAGCAATATCGCCGTCATGGAACCCGTTCAGATACCGCTTTTCGAGGTGGCGTATGGCCCAGGTGGAAACGAGCGGTTTGCGATACAGATTCAACCTGCAGAGAAGCCGGAATAGCGGCCGGGGCATGCCCGGGCGCAGAAAGCCGTCATTCAAATGCGCTGCGAACTGCGGCGACCAGTACTCGACTGGAAAGGCCTCGTTTCGCATGGCCGACAGCAGGGCATAGCATGCGTGGGTAGCGCCCTTATCTTGACAGAAAACGGGGTATAAAGCCTTGATCATAGTCTCTCACATAGCCCCTGTCTGGATTCCAGGGAAACAGGGCGCCTCTTTTCTGCGTCTTGAACCCGTGCAAACCGCCGTATACTATGGAAGCTGCGAAGGAATCGCAACTTACGCCGAGAGGGGAGGCTGGAGACTAAGGCTGGAGTCCACCGGGCTCTCGTTCGGGGTTTTGTCGTGGAATGGCTCGGCAGGCTGATACTCGGGCCCCTGAGAAACGGATGTCGAGTTCGAGCAGGGGGTAAACGTGAAGACCGTCATCCTGTGTGGTGGAAAAGGCACGCGCATCCGCGACGTGTCCAGCGAGATTCCAAAGCCGATGGTCCCCATCGGGGAGTTCCCTGTGCTCAAGCATATCATGGACATTTACAGTCTGCACGGTTACCGGGATTTCGTGCTCTGTCTGGGTTTCAAGGGATGGAAGATCAAGGAGTACTTCCTGAATTTCCGCGCGCAAACAGCCGACATCACGATCGATATGGCCAACAACGGGACGGTGCGTTACGCCGATACCGAAATGCCGCCGTGGCAGATCACCCTTGCTGAGACGGGCCTCGAAGCCATGACGGGTTGCCGCATCAAGCGCATTCAGAAATACGTCGGCAACGATCGGTTTATGCTGACTTATGGTGATGGCGTTGGTGACGTGAACATCAGGGCATTGGCCGATTTCCACCGGTCACACGGCAAACTCATCACCATTACGTCCGTGCGGCCTCCCGCGCGGTTCGGCGAACTGGTGGTCAAGAACAACCAGGTCACCTCATTCCAGGAGAAACCCCAAGCTGCCGCCGGATACATCAACGGCGGATTCTTTGTGTGCGAACCCGGCGTGTTCGATTATGTGACGGCCGAAGAGTCGTGCACCTTCGAGCGCCAGCCGCTTCAGCGCCTCGCGCGCGACGGACAGATGATGACCTACTATCATGACGGTTTCTGGATGCCGATGGACACGTTCCGCGAGTATACCCTGCTCAACGATATGTGGAATCGCGGCGAAGCCCCATGGTTGAAGAAAAGCTGACACCGCACCGTAACGGCCCGGACAGATGAAGTCGCGGGGAGGAAAAGCACACATGCCGTTTCGCGATTTTTACCGTGGCAAGAAAGTGCTCATCACCGGGCACACCGGTTTCAAAGGCTCCTGGCTGGCAAGCTGGCTCGAGATTCTGAACGCCGAGGTGTACGGCCTTGCCCTCGAACCCAATACCGACCCGGCGCTGTTCGATATCCTCGGCCTGAAAGACCGGGTGAATCACCGCATTCTCGATATCCGCGACCCGGAACCGCTTGCGGCTCACGTAGCGGCCGTGAGGCCCGACCTCGTGTTTCACATGGCCGCCCAGCCAATCGTGCGCCTCTCTTACGAAATCCCCCTCGAAACGCTCGACACCAATGTCATGGGCACTGCCCACCTGCTGAACGCGATCGATCGTGCGGGCTATGGCCCTGAACGCCCCTGCGGCGTAGTAGTCATCACGTCGGACAAGTGTTACGAAAACCGGGAAACCTATGCCGCCTACCGCGAAGACGAGCCCATGGGCGGGCATGACGTGTACAGTGCCAGCAAAGGCATGGCGGAACTGCTCGTGGCTTCCTGGCGACGGTCTTTCTATACCGAAACCGCGGACGCGCCCGCCGTCCGCCTGGCAAGCTGCCGCGCGGGAAACGTCATCGGCGGCGGAGACTGGTCGCCCGACCGGATCATGGTCGACGCCATGAACGCCCTTATGAAAGATGAGGCAATCCCGGTGCGCAATCCCCTCTCTGTTCGTCCCTGGCAACACGTGCTCGAGCCGCTTTCGGGATACCTTCAAGTTGGCGCGGCGCTTCTGGACGATGACGCATCCTTCGACTGCAGGACGCCGTGGAATTTCGGACCCGGCCGCGAATCGGAACGCACGGTGGCGCAGCTGTGCGACGCTATCGTGGCCGCATGGGGAGGGGGCGCGTGGACACAGGCTATCGAGTCGGAAGCGGTCCACGAAGCCCGTTTCCTCAAGCTCGCCATCGACAAAGCGTGGCATTTCCTCGGGTGGCAGCCGGTCTGGGATTTCCAGACCACTGTCGCGGAGACGGTCTCCTGGTACAAACTGGCACATGAATCCAGGTTTGATACGTCGGCTATGCGCGAAAAAACGCGCGGGCAGATTATGAAATACACGCAGAATGCTTTCGACAGGGGTTTGCCCTGGGCCGATTCCGCGTAGACAAGGCCTGCTATGTCCGATACGACACCTCTTGCGTTGACGGACCGCAAAATCCTGGTTACGGGTGTTCAAGGGTTCATTGGAATCCACACGGCGGCGGCGGTCCACCGTATGGGCGCCCGGCTCGTCGGCGTGGATGTCGTGGCCCAGTCCCAGCGTGCGGACCGCGTCCGGGAGTCTCTGGGGTATCCGCCTGTCGCTGTTCACGCAGTTGATCTCCGTGATGCGGAGGCCACCGTCCAGATACTCCGCCAAATGCGTCCCGAGATGGTCATCCACTGCGCCGGGTCCATCGAGCGCACGGACGAATCGTCAAGCTGGAACCGCGCCTTCGAAGGGAATGCCGCGCTTACGGCCTCCCTGGTCGATGCCTTGGTTGGCTTTCCCGAACCCGAACGCCCGGTGCTTGTCATGCCTGGCTCCCAGATGGAGTACGGGACGGCGCCCATGCCGTGGACCGAGGACCGTCATTGTGAACCGTTCAATGCCTACGGCGCGGGAAAGCTGGCGGCCGCCGAGAGCGTCCTGGGGGCTGTGCGGCGCGACGGACTTCGCGCATGCGTGTTACGATTGCCGATAGTGTTCGGTCCGGGGCAACCGCCGTCGCTGTTCGTGCCGGAACTGATCGGCAAAGCCCTTTTGCGGGAGGCAATCCCGATGACTGTCGGCGATCAGCGCCGGGCATTTCTGTATGTGGACGACGCGGCGGGATTGCTACTCGAGTCGGGTATCCGCGCGGCTCAACCCGCGCCGTTTCCGCCGCTGCTCAACGCCCCTGCCTATCCGCCCATGGCCATCCTGGATGTGGCGCGCATGGTCGCCGAATCGCTGGATGCGGCTGGCTTGCTGCGCGTGGGAGCCCTGCCAAGGCGTGCAGGCGAGCTGCTCGAAGCGTGGCCGGATGCGTCGCTCGCCCGTTCCCTCGGCTTTTGCACACGGAACCAGCCTCTGGAAGCCATTCGCCGGACAGTCGCGTGGTACGAGGCTAACCGCTGGTTCCTGTCGTGAGCGCTCCTTTCCTTCTCAACCTGATGGAATAGGCCGATGCCGTCTCTGGTTTTCTTTATCAAGAGAGCGAATCACGAACTTTAACGGGCGCGTTTCTACTTGAAATGCGCCCGCTCCGCAATCCGGAGACGTTGCCGGACGAAAGGAAACAGCAGCCATGTTTTGGAGCAAGCGCGCCAGCCCAAAGCCGGAGCGGGTAGCAGCCGGGGCCGCCGAATCCCGGCGGCCCGGGAATCGCAATGCCGACCAGAACCCCGAGTTTCTCATCCGTCTTGAACAGCTGATAATCGCGAACATGCTCTGGATGGCACGATAGAAGTCTGTCGCAACCTGAACAGAAAAGCTCCAGTTCATGGGAGCTTTTCGTCTAAGCAGGTGGTGATACGCGCCGTTCGCTAGGGCATATAGGGCGGAACGGGAGGCGGGCTGGCCCAGTCTGGTTGGAAAGCCTCCTTGACGTTGGGCATCAGCATGAAGATGAACAGGATCGTCGGGTAGACTAACCCGAAACACATCCCGCCAAACATGCCAAAGACCATGCCGCCCATGAACGGAGCGGCCTCAGGTCCGCTTTGTTGTGCCATCTTCTCGATCATCGGAGCATATATGATGTAATAGGAAACGATAGCGCCGATGACCACGGCCACCCACGCGTAGACGCTGTACCCGATTGAAAGGTACCGCGCCCAGGGACGCAGTTTGAGCAAACCAATGTCCGCCGCCAGAAGCGCGGCCGATGCCGCCATGCCCAAGGCCGTGCTGACATAGGTATACGTCATGAAACGAGGATCACTCATCATCTGCTGGAAAGGGTTTCCCATCTGTTGTGCTTGCGGGACGTTCTCAAACATCCTTTGCGACAGCGATGACATGATAAGCCCTATCGGAGTGCATGTAATCCCCATTACCCCGAAGGCGATGTTCAGGATCCCAAAGACCGTTACTGCCGTTGGCCGCTGCATGACGAAGCCCTCCCTGCTCCCGAAAAGAGTATAGGCATGGGAGGCTTCGGGCTCAAATGCGAAATCACAGGTTCACGGCCCCGTACCGGCTGGCTAATTGGGCCAGTGGACGATGTTCAGGGCTGGACAGCTCGGGATCGCGCCGGAGGATGGCTTCGGCTTCGCGGCGGGCTTGGTCGAGGAGGCGCACGTCGCGGATCAAGTCGGCAACGCGCAGGTCGCTCATGCCCGATTGGCGCACGCCGCGAAATTCGCCGGGACCGCGCAACTGGAGATCGGCCTCGGCAATGTCGAAGCCGCTGTTGGTGCTGCACATAATCTCCATGCGTTTCTTGCCCTCGGGAGTCTTGTGTTTCCCCAGAAGAAAACAATGCGAGGGGTGGGCGCCCCGCCCGACACGGCCCCGAAGCTGGTGAAGCTGGGTAAGGCCGAATTGCGGCGCATCTTCAATCACGATGGTGGTGGCATTGGGGCAATCGATGCCTACCTCGATCACCGTGGTGGTGAACACTACGTCCAGTTCGCCCCGTTTGAAACGGTGCATGACCGCGTCTTTCTCCGCAAATGCCATGCGCCCGTGAAGAAGCCCAGTCCTGAGATTCCGAAACGGGCCCGCCGAGAGTTCTTCGAAATGGTTGACCACGGATGTCAGGTCGCGCTTGTCGGACTCCTCGACCAGTGGACACACGATGTAGGTCTGCCATCCTTCTTGTGCCTGCTCGGCGATATAGTCATAGAGAGCCCCGACTTTTGCGGGGGTGACGCGCCGCGTTTTCACGGGCTGCCTTCCGGGTGGGAGTTCGTCGATGACGCAGATGTCCATTCCCCCGTATACGGTTATGGCCAGGGTGCGCGGAATGGGGGTAGCGGTCATGTGGAGGATGTCGGGATGCGTCCCTTTTCGGACCAGGGCATCGCGTTGTACCACGCCGAAGCGGTGCTGCTCGTCAATGATGACCAGTCCGAGATTGCGGAAATCGGTCTTTTCCTGAATCAGCGCATGGGTCCCGATCAGTACGTCAACGTCCCCCGACGCCGTCAGTTGGCGCACGCTGCCCGCTGTTCCCGTTGAACCGGTAAGCACCTCGACCGACAGGCCCAGCGGCTCGAGGGAATCGCGGAGGTTCAGGGCGTGCTGCTCGGCCAGAATCTCTGTCGGCGCCATCAGCGCGGTCTGGTACCCCCCATCAGCGGCGGCTGCCACAGCGTGCAGGGCCACAACCGTCTTCCCACAGCCCACATCCCCCTGAAGCAGCCGCACCATCGGGCGGGGCGAAGCCATGTCTGCCAGAATGTCGCCAACCGCGCGTCGTTGGGCGGCTGTCAGAGTGAACGGCAGCGATTCGCGCAACGCCTTAAGGCGCGGACCGTCAATGGCGTGCCTGTAGCCGTCCTCTTCATGGGCACGCCGCGCACGGCCCTGCAGTATGCCGAGCTGAATGCCCAGGAGTTCTTCGTAAGCAAAACGGTCGCGGGCCTTTCGGGCTTCCTCCATGCTCGCGGGGAAATGGACCGCTTCGATGGCTCGGCGCACGTCGCGATGCGGCCAGCGTCTGGCTATTTCGGCAGGGAGCCTGTCCTCAACCAAATCCTTGGCTTCATCCAGGGCAATCCGCACCCAACGCCGCAACATCCGTTGTGACAACTTCTCGGTGAGACGGTAAACGGGCACGATGCGTCCAGTATGGAGCCTATCCTCGTCGTCATTTGACAACAATTCGTAGTCGGGATTCCGCAGGCTCAAACCGTTCCATTTCCCTACCGCACCTGTGAAAAAGCCTTGTTTGCCGGGCGTCAACGTGCGCGAGAGAAACCCTAACCCGAACCATACGGCCCTGACCTCGCCCGAGTCGTCGCGAAGCAGTGCTTCAGTGGCGGAGAGCCGGCGGCGCAAGCGCAGGGAGTTCGAACGCACGACCTCAGCCCTGATGGTGGCGGTATCGCCATCTTTCAGGCGTGCTATCGGTGTGGGTTGGCGGCGGTCCTGGTAGTCGCGGGGAAAATGGAAAAGCAGGTCGCGGACGCTGGCGATCTCAAGGTTGAGAAGCAGCAGGGCGCGTTTTTCGCCGATACCGGGAAGCGAAGATACAGGTTGCTCGAGTGAAAAGGCTGCGCCAGGCCCTCCGGCGTCCATCACTGAATCAGCTCGGCATTCTTGAGCACGAAAAAGAATTTAGGCCCTTCTTGCTCCCGCAACTCCAGCTTGCCACGCAGGGCGAGCACACCGCCCTCCGCAAATCCCACCGGCTCGGCAGTTCGGACGTACATGGCCTGATTCGTGGGCGGCCGCTTTTTCCAATAGCATTCCAGTGGCAACGGTGTCAGAAGGACTTCGGGCACTCCCTTGTAGTTGGTCGAATGCGAATGTCCCAGAACAAGGTCCAGTATGGGCAGGGACGGAAGCATGGATGCCTGGGTATGGTTGTGCTCCTCGACCGGGGCATCGCCGCCCAGGGGAATGCCGTATCCGACGATCGTGATCTGTTTTCCGTCGAGAGCCTTTACCTCGTCAGGGTATGAAGGAACTGACTCGAAGGCGCCCCCGGTCTGTCCCAACAGTTCCCAGCTTACGGGGCGCATGCCCTTCTGGACCAGGGATTGCCGCACGCTTTTCGCGGCCTCGGTGTGGAGATTGACGATGTTGCTGATACGGTACCACTGGTTGAATGAAGCCACGGCCACAATGACGACCACCACTCCGACAAGAGTCAATATCTTTCTCATGAAACAGCCCTCTTTACCCGGCCACAAGATGCCGCGTCGCGACTCTTGCGACCGCTCTAACGGCAAAACGACGGAATTCGAAACTTTGGAATGCCTCATTTTGGCCTATTTCCGTCCCCGAACGCAACCAGCACATGGGCAACCACAACTCGCGGCTGGAACCAAACGAGCGGCACATGCGCTGCCTTGCCCCGGGAGGCAGGAGGTCTGGACGGCCACTGACGGGAATAGTACGAGCGCCTGTTGCGTTAGGTATTAAAAAGTATTAAACTCGGCCGGTCAACCGGAGAAAAACCCATGCCCCCGTCAAAAAAACACGAGATCATTACGTTCAAGGTGGACGAAGGCCTGTCCCACGCCATGCAAGGCATTGGTAACCGGTCGGAGTTCATCCGGCGGGCCATTCTGGCCGCTCTCGAGAACGTGTGTCCCCTGTGTCTTGGAGCGGGCGCCCTCTCGCCCGAGCAGCGAAAGCATTGGGACCGGTTCTCGGCCACACACAACGTGGAAGAGTGCGAGAACTGCCATGCGATGCACATTGTGTGCGTGGCCGCGGGCAGTTCAGGCGAAGCGGAGACTCATGCGCACTAGACGCGTGTCATTGCGCATCGTCTGGCCCGGCGTATTGCTGTGCCTGGCGTTGACGGGTGGATGCGGGCCGGGTCCCGCGCCGTCTCAATCTACAGGTGTGGGGGGCGGCGCCTTGGACGTTTTCGTCAGCATTTCCCCGCTGGCCTTTCTGGCTGTGCGTGTTGGGGGAGAGCACGTGCGCGTTCATACCTTACTGTCCCCCGGCCAGGGACCGCACACGTTTACGGCAACGCCGAAGCAGGTGATGGCGTTAGGCGAGGCCGCCGCATATTTTCACGTGGGCGGGTTCCCTTTCGAACGCGAACTTGCCAAACGCGTCGGGGCAAGTTTCCCTTCCCTCGCGGTTCAGGATCTGAGCCAGGGCATCGCGCGCCGGACCGACCTGGCGCACGGCCACGCCGAGGAGTCACCGGCGCAGCATGCCGGCGAGGAGTGGGACCCGCACGTGTGGATGTCGCCGCCCATGCTCGAGACCATGGCAACAGCGGCCGCGCAAACGCTGAAACGGATTGACCCGGCTCATGCTGATGACTACGACCAGAATCTTGGCGGCGTTCTCGACGATCTAGAGGTCCTTGACCGTGAATTGCGGGAGAAGCTCGCGCCGTACAAAGGCGATGTGTTCTATATCTATCATCCGGCTCTGGGATATTTTGCGGAAACGTACGGGTTGCACCAGAAGTCCGTGGAAGTGGGCGGCAAGAAGCCGGCGCCGCGGCAGCTTCAGGAACTCATCGAGCAGGCTCGGAAAGACGGCGTGCGGGTCATCTTTGTACAGCCGCAGTTCGATCAGCGTGCCGCGGAGTCGGTGGCGGAGGCTATCGAAGGCTCGGTGGCGCCGGTCGACCCTCTGCGTGAAGACGTGCTCGCGAATCTGCGCGAGATCGCAACCAGTCTGGCCGAAGCCTTCGCCGCGGAGAAAACGCCATGAGGCCGGATGCACAAACGCCAGATTCATGCGCTGCCCATAGCGCCCACTGGCCCGCTGTATGTATGCGGAACGTGACGTTCTCGTACAACGGCTGGCCGGCGCTTCAGAACGTGAACCTTGACATACCCTCCGGCGCGTTCTCTTGCGTTATTGGCCCTAACGGCGGCGGCAAATCGACGCTCCTCAAGCTTATTCTCGGCCTGTTGACGCCGGACCAAGGCGAAGTGAGAGTCTTCGGAGAACCTCCGATGAATGCCCGCGGCCGCATGGGCTACACGCCCCAGTTCGCGCAATACGATCCCCAATTCCCGGTGTCCGTGGCGGACGTGGCGCTCATGGGCATTGCGGAACGCCACTGGGGCGGACGTTATACCCGCGAGGAAAAAGACGCGGCCCTCCGCGCTCTTGACGAGATGGGCATCGGGAACCTGCGCCGCCGTGCTTTCTCCGAACTGTCCGGAGGCCAGCGCCAGCGCGTGTTGATCGCCCGCGCGCTGGTATCCGAGCCGGACATGCTGCTATTGGACGAACCGGCCGCCAATGTGGACCTGGCCGCGGCGAAACGCCTGATGCTCACCCTTCAGGACGTGGCGAAGCGCATGACCATCATCATGGTCTCCCATGATCCGTCTTTCATTTACGACGCCGTTTCGCGCGTGATCTGCGTGAATCAGCATGCGCATATCCATCCCACAAGCGAACTGACGACGGCTCGCCTGCGCGAACTGTACGGCGAAGACGTGCGGCTCATCCGGCACGACGTGCGCGACCGCGAAACGGACCATGCCCATGAGTGAGTTTCTGAAAGCGCTGTTTCATCCGGACATTCCTGTGTTGCGCCATGCCATGCTCGTGGGAATGTTGTCGAGCGTGGCTTTCGGCATCGTGGGGACGTTCGTGGTGACCCGCCGGATCACCTTTATCGCGGCGGCGATCGCGCATTGTGTGTTGGGGGGCATCGGCGCCGCCCTGTATCTGCGCGTTCACACCGGCCTGGCATGGCTCGAACCGATTTACGGCGCGTTGCCCGCGGCATTGCTCGCAGCCCTCATCATCGGCGTGGTCAGCCTGCGCGCCAAGGAGCGAGAAGACACCGTCATCGGCGCTGTCTGGGCCGTCGGCATGGCCGTGGGGCTCCTCCTCCTCGCGAAGACCCCCGGCTACAACAAAGACACCATGAGCTACCTTTTCGGCGATATTCTGCTCATCACGAAACGCGATGTCTGGCTGGTTGCGGGGCTCGACATCCTGATCGTGTCCGTGGCGGTGTTTTTCTATAACAAGCTGCTGGCGGTGTGTTTTGATGAGGAATTCGCCCGCACGCGGGGAGTCGCCGTCGAACGGTATTACCTTCTGCTGTTGTGCCTGATCGCGGTGACTATCGTGCTCCTCGTGTATGTGGTCGGGATCGTGCTGGTTATTGCATTGCTTACCCTGCCTGCGGCGGTTGCGGGGCAGTTCTCGCGGCGTATGGGGCGGATCATGGTCACGGCGGTGCTGTTGTGCATGGTGTTCTCCGCGTCGGGCATCGCCTTGAGCTACCCGTACGATCTCCCGAGCGGCCCGACGATCATCGTCACCGGCGCGGTAGTCTACTTGGCCGTCCTGGCCGTGAAGCGGCTCCCATAATTTTGGGGACACAATACTCAATTGTGGCTGTGAATGCCCAAGGCACGTGGTACAACAAACGCGCAGGAAATCCCAATTGAGTATTGTGTCCCCAAAATTCAGGAACTTGCGAAGCACGCCGTGCTTCCGTAGACTGGCACAGGGCCGCAAGAGGCAATACCAAAGGGAAGACGTGCCATGAAAGAGCGCTGCAAATCTTTGCTGAAAGAAGTGCAACACCACCTGCGCGAGGAATTGATACCGTTCTGGATGACTCACGGCGTCGACGAGGAATACGGGGGATTCTTGACCTACTTCGACAGGAACGGCAATCCGACCGGCGAAACCGTCAAGACTCTTATATGCCAGACGCGGATGATCTACACGTACTCGTCGATGTACCGTGCAGGATACGGCGGCCAAAAGGCCCTTGACATCGCGAAACAGGGCGTCGACTTTCTCCTCGCGCACATGTGGGACGACAAGTACGGCGGCTGGTACTGGACCGTCGAGCGGGACGGCACGCCCATCAACAGAAGCAAACTGGGGTACGGCCATTCTTTTGGCATTTATTCGCTCAGCGAGTACCAGATGGCCACTGGCGACCCTCGCGGCCTCGAGTGGGCCATGCGCAACTACGAGATCCTCCAGACACGGATGGCCGACAACTGCTACGGCGGTTACTATGAGTTCCTCGAGGAGGATTTTCAAAAGAAGCGGCCGGGCAAGTACGGCGGCGATCGCAAATCGTTCGATATCCATATGCACCTTATGGAAGCCTTCACGAATCTCTACGAAGCCACCGGCGCCCCGCTTATTTACGATCGCACCAACGAGATAATCGAGTTGCTGTTCAAGCGGGTTATCCACCCGGAATTCGGCACGGGCATCGCCCAGTTCGCCCTCGACTGGACTCCGCTGCGGGCCATCCTCTTCGCTGACGTATGGGGCTCGGACCGCGACGTCGAAGACGAAGCGGGGCGGCCCATGAACAACACGAGCTTCGGCCACAACGTCGAGTTTGCGTGGCTCCTTATCCACACCTTGGACATCCTCGGCCTGAAGCGCAGCGGCTATCTCGAGGCTTTCCGCAAGATCTTCGACCACTGCCACCGATACGGCATCGACTGGAAACACGGCGGCGTCTATTGCGAAGGCCCCCACGACGGTCCTGCCCGTGAGAAAAACAAAGAGTTCTGGCAACAGGCCGAATGCCTCATCGGCATGCTCGACGCCTATCTCCTGTTTGGCGACGACAAATACATCGACGCCTACGAAAACGTCCACCGCTTCGTCATGGATCACGTCGTCAACCACGAAGTCGGCGAGTGGTATCCTCTGTTCGACGAAAACAACAACCGTCTCTGGGACTACATGGGCCATGCGTGGAAAATCAATTACCACACCGTGCGGTCCATGATTCAGTCCGAGAAACGCCTCATGAAGATTGTAGGATAGCGGCCGGGGCGGCCTGCGAGTCCTTTCGTCCGTGGCGATGGTGACCTATTTCGGGAAAGGCTCTTGCCATCGGCGTCTCAGAGTCGGAAGCTTGACGACCCGGCGGTTGCAGGAATGGCAGGGTCAGGAGCGGCTGCGCGAGGCCGTCCTTTGCCCTTGATTTCCCCTGCCGGAATCTCCACGATAGGCACGAACACCTGGTAAGGAGGGTGAGGCATGAGATCACTAGCTTTGATTGTTTGTTCAGCCATTATTTTGGGAAGCATCAGCGCGGGCGCGGCGGAGACGGTCCCGTTGGAGCAAGCGCGGTTCGTCGACAAGTGCAAAGGCGCATGGGCAGGGCAGATGTTCGGTGTGTGTTTGGGCGCACCCTACGAGTTCCGCTTCAACGCGACGACCATCGACGAAGACCTGCGTCCATGGAAACCGGAGCACATCGCGGGGTCCATTCAGCAGGACGATTGCTATGTCGAGATGACCTTCCTGAAGGCGCTCGAGGAGCACGGTCTTGACATCACGTACGAACAGGCGGGTAAGGCCTTCGCGAACACCGAATACCCGCTTTGGCACGCCAATTATTACGGCCGCGAGAACGTGCGTGCGGGCATCATGCCGCCCATGTCGGGCCATCCCCTGTACAACCGCCATGCGGACGACATCGACTTCCAGATCGAGGCCGACCTATTCGGCATCTTATGTCCCGGATTGCCCCAGGAGTCCACTCGTCTCTGCGAGATATTCGGCCGCATCATGAACTACGGCGACGGCCTTTACGGCGGGATGTTCGTCGCGGGGATGTACGCGGCGGCGTATTTCGAAGACAGCGACATCCGGGCCGTCCTCCAGGCAGGCCTCGATTGTATTCCGCCTGAATCGCAGTACCGGAAATGCATCGAGGACGTCATCGCGTGGCACGACGAGGCCCCGGACGACTGGCGCGCAACATGGCGGCGCATCGAAGAGAAATGGCAGGACGACGTTGATTGCATGCCCGGTTCTCCGTTCAATATCGACGCAAAGCTCAACGGCGCTTATATCGCCATGGGTCTTCTCTACGGCGAGGGTGATTTGCTGCGCACGGCGGAGGTATCGGCGCGCTGCGGGCAGGACTCCGACTGCAACCCCTCCAACGCCGCGGGCGTCTTAGGTTGCATGAAGGGATTCGAGTCGATGGGTTCTGAGATCACCTCGGGCATTGAAGCGATTCGAAACGAAAAATTCATCCACACCGACTACGGGTTTGATTCGCTGATCGATGCCTGCCGCGGGATCACCGAGCAGATCATCGCGAGAACGGGGGGCACCGTGGACGGTAGCGTTTACCACATTCTGAGGCAACCCGCCCAGCCGCCCGTGACCCTCGAGCAGTGGGTCAATCAGGAAGAGATGCTGAAGATCGCCATTACACCCACGGAAATGCGGCTGTGGGATCCGGCGTGGCGTGTTGTTGCGTGCGGCCATGAGATGGAGCCTGGCATCCGGCGCGGATGGCATGGCCGGGATTCGGTTCTCGTTTTGCACCCCGTCAGCAAGGAAGAGCCCGCGGCGATCGAAGCGGTGCTGGACGTTCCTGCCTCCGCGAAGCAGTTGGTTCTGCTTGTCGCGTCCGACAAACGGGGCGATTTCGTGCTGCGCGTGTCGTTGAACGGCGAACCAGCCCATGAATCGGTCATCGACACGAAAGGGGAATGGCGGGAGATAGGCGTTGACCTCGCGCCTCATGCGGGCAAAACGGTTCGGGCGCGTGTGGAAAATGCCGCCAACGACTGGTCTTTTGAAGCGGCCTACATCGCCTCAATCGAGTTCCGTTGAAACCAAGAAAGGCGTGGGACGCTCCACGCGATTCCGCTTTGGCCGTCGAGAATCGTTCCCAGACCTCAGGGGCCGAGGCAGCCGAGTTCGTAGCGGACGAGGGCGCAGGCGATGGTTGCCGCCACCTCGGAGCGGAACGTGGCCGTTCCGAGCGAGATGGGGCGGGCCTCGTGGGCCCTGGCCAGGTCGAGCTCTTCGGGCGTGAAATCGCCTTCGGGTCCCACGGCGAGGGCTATGTTGTCTCCTTTGACAGCCGCGCGCAGTGGAATGGGTTGGGCGCCGGCGGTCGCTATCAGGAGAGCGGACCACACGCCCGTCAAGGCGGTCGGCAAGTCCTGGGCCAGTGCGAACTCGGGCAGCCACAGCCGGCCGCACTGTTTGCATGACTCGATGGCCCAGCGCCGCCATTTTTCGCTCATTGACGGGGGGCGCTCGGAACGCTCCGACGGGTAGAACACGAAATGGCCTACGCCGATCTCCGTGCAGCGACGGATAAGTTCCTCGATGGATTTGTCGCGGTGAAGCGAGGCCTGGAGGAGGGTCAACGTGCGCAACTCGGGCTGGGTGTTGCGTTCTTTCGTAATCTTCACCGTCACATCCTGCCGTGTGCTGCGGGCGACCCGCCCGTGAAGCTCGCGTCCCATCCCGTCGAACAAGTGTACGGGATCGTCGTGCTGCACCCGCACCACATGCAGCGCGTGGTGGGCTTCGGGGCCCTCGAGCACCGCGGCCCCGCCCTGCACGGCGTCCGGCTCAACGAAAAAACGATGAATATGCGGCATGGCGCAAGGATACCACTCGTGATTTTACGAGGCAATGGCGCGCCGGGCGGA
>DAOLNV010000008.1:0-1400 GCA_035416745.1 Candidatus Hydrogenedentota bacterium
TGGGAGACTCGTACACGTACGGGTGGGGGGTCGACCTGCAGGACACATGGGTGAAACGGCTCGAGGCCCGCTTTCGCGAACAGGGCCGAAATATCGAGTTCCTGAATCTTGGCCGGCCGGGGGCGTGTCCCAAAGACTATGCCATGCTCGCCGAAAGAGCGTTGCCTCTCTTGAAACCCGACCTCGTGATTGTGGCCGCCCTGCAGATTGATGACATCGACCAGTGTGTCGACGCTAACGTTGGGGTCGATGATTCCGAGATGCAAGACATCGCCCAGGCCGAATGGGGGCGCTGGGCGCGGCCCGTGGCTGCTCTCGCAAGCGGCATGCGCTTCCTGTACCCGAACATTTCCCGGAAGGTTGCTTTGAAACTCGGCAGAAGCCAGGCAAAGTCTTCTCAGGCGCAGGAGGGCGTCGACCTCAACGAATTGTGGAAACGGCAGGCCGCCGAGACCCTGAACAAGCTCGACGGGCCGGCAAAGGAAAGGTTCGAAGCGTTAGATCCCAGGCTCCAGCAGGCGTTCCGGGAAGTGAAGCTGCACCCGCACCTGATGCTGGGAATACTTTTGGGGCCTCGAAGCGGCGCCCCCCTTTACCTGGAGCCCAAGAGCGAGGAAATGCAGAAGCGCATAGCCCGTTGCGGGGGGTACCTGGCACGCGTCCGGCAAGCCGCGGCGGCGCAGGGGGCCGGTTGCGTGGTCATTGCCGTGCCCTATCCCTTCGTGGTATCGGCCGAAAACTTGAAGGCGCACATCGAATTGGGCGGGCAGCATGACGAGAAGGAACTGACTTCCGGCGCGGCGGACGAAGCACTTGCTCAAGCGTGCGACATTGCTGGACTACCTTTCCATAGCGTGACGGCGGAGTTTCGGGAACAGGCCCCCAACCGCCAGCTCTATTTCAAGTATGACGGCCACTTCACAGCTGACGGACACGCGTATTTCGAGGAATGTGTGGCGCCTGTCCTTGAGCGTCTTCTGAACGAACGGTGAAGCCGGCTCCCGCGCTGCGCCCTCCTCTGATTCGCCCTATTTCGCGAATCGGTACACGCCGGGGGCCGCCAAGGCAAACCGCGGACCCGTCTCGCCGCCCTCGCTTCGCCAGCCAGAAGGAAGTTCGAGCCACAGCGGCGGGTCCGGGGGAACATCCTTCACCCTGATGGTTAGCGCTGTGTTCGTTGCAAGCACGTCCAGGCTCACGCGGCGGTATAACAGGTTGGCTACGCCCATTTCGGGGCATGCTTCGGGAAGCCGCGGCTCGATGCGCAATGCCTCCGCGCCGGGGTCGAGCCCCAGAAATCCGTAGATGACGATAGATGGCATCAGGCTGCTCTCGAAGAACTCGAAATCGATGCCGAGTCCGCCGGCCGTGCCGCCTCCCTGGAGCGTGGTGCCGCGCTG